>JAAWGY010000139.1 GCA_022795575.1 Angelakisella sp.
AAACGCAGGAAGCCTTGATGGCTTTCAAGTTTTTGGGACAAAGGCAGCTGGGAAAGCTGCCGTCCAGATGGGTGCCGACAATTTTGATGGTTGCTATAAGTATAAACAAACCGGAGGGCGGTGGCAACCCCCAACTTTCCCCCGCCTGCTTTTCCGCCGCAGCAGCGCCAAACAGGAAGCGTTTCCATGTCCCAAAGCGTTACCCCGCCCATCCTCTGGTGGCTGCCGAACATCAGGAAGGATGGAGGGCGGATTGACGCAAGGGGTGGCAGAAACAGGAGCGATTGGGCTTTCCCGGAGCCCGGGAATATACCGTGGAGGAGCACCACTTCCCAAAAGGGAAAAACAACCCCCGGACATGGAAAAAAGTACCCGCGACTCCCTGTCAATTTGTTGACAATACCCCTGGAATCCGGTAAAATATGTCTGACGAATGGCACCCTCCATTCGCTCGTGACCAAGGCTTCAAAAGGAGGAGAGCAAATGTCTGAAGAGATGAAGAAGGGGATACTGGACAAAGAGTATTCCCGCCGTCAGTTCCTGAAGATGTCGGGGAAGGGACTGGCGGGGATCAGCATGACCGCGGCCATGCTGTCGCTGTTCGGCTGCACCCAGAAGCAGGTGGAGGAAGGCGTGGTAGACCTCATCGCCACCCCCACCGCCCTGCTGGTGGCCAACCGTGCCAAGTGCACCGGCTGCCAGCGGTGCGAGACCAACTGCACCCTCACCAATGACGGCAAGGCCCAGCCCTATCTGGCCCGGCTCCGCGTCCGGGATTCGGTGGTGTTTGGCGCCGAGGAGGTCCCCACCGATTATATGCACGGCGGCGGCTTTTTGGGGGAGTGGGACATGGGCCCGGAGACCTGCAAGCAGTGCGCCGACCCTGCCTGTGTTAAGGCCTGCGGCTTTGGCGCCCTGGCGGCGGACCCCGCCACCGGCACCCGGGTGGTGGATGAGCAGAAGTGCGTCGGCTGCGGCGCCTGCGCTGCCGCCTGCCCCTGGCATATGCCCAAGATCGATCCCAACACCCAAAAGTCCAAAAAGTGCATCACCTGCGGCGCCTGCGCCGCAGGCTGCCCCACCAGCGCCCTTTCGGTCATCCCCTGGGAGGACGTTGTAAAGGCCGCAAACGCATAAGAGAAGGAGGTTTTTTGATCCATGAATGGTTGGACCGGAAAAATGCTCCGAGTGAACCTGACCACCGGGTCCTGTTCCAGCGAGAGCAGCGAGAAATATTTTGACTACATAGGCGGCAAGGGCATGGCCAACCGCATCCTCTACGACGAGGTGCCGGCGGGCACCAAGCCCCTGGACGAGGCCAGCAAGGTGATTTTTGCCGCCGGCCCCAACTGCGGCGGCAGCGCCCCCTGCTCCAGCCGCACCACCATGTCCTTCCTTTCCACCTTTACCAAATATAACGCCATTGTGGATGCCCACATGGGGGGCGACACCGCCATCATGATGAAGTACGCCGGCTACGACGCTATCATCATCGAGGGCAAATCCCCCAAGCCTGTCTATGTCGCCATCAAGGACGACGATGTCCAGATCAAGGACGCCTCTGCCCTGTGGGGCAAATTCACCATGGATACCGTTGCCGAGATCTGCAGGGCGGAGGGCGCCGGCTTTAACGTCGTCACCATCGGCCCCGCCGGCGAAAACGGCATCCCCATGGCCAACGTCCTCAACAACGGCGGCCACAGCGGCGGCGGCGGCATCGGCTGCATCCTGGGCTCCAAGAACCTCAAGGCCCTGGCCATCTACGGCACCAAGGCCGTCTATGTGGCCGATTCCAAGAAGATCCTGGAGCTGAACAGCTATGTCATCAACGAGCTGATGGGCTCCAACAACAACCACGTGGTGCCCACCGTGGCCCAGTCCTGGAGCGAGTACGAAAACGCCGGCACCCGCTGGACCGGCCACCCCGGCCTCACTTGGGGGGCCGCCGAGGGCGGACCCATCGACACCGGCGAGTCGCCTCCGGGGGAGCCCACCAAGTTTGGCTACCGCTGCCAGAAGGCGGTCTTTGACTGGGGCCCCATGGCCGAAAAGTACACCGTCAAGATGACCGGCTGCGCCACCTGCCCGGTGCGCTGCTACGCCTCCCTCAACATCCCCGCCATCGAAAAGAAGACCGGCGTCAAGCCCGCCCATGCCAACACCTGCATGGCAAACGGCGCCTACGCCGTTTCCTGGATGCCCCAGATGATGGAGAAGTACCAGGACTTTGAGGAGGAGGGGGACGGCCAGTTTATGGCCGGCTACATGGCCTGCACCGTGGCCGACGACCTGGGCCTTTGGGACAACTACGGCGACCTGAACTGCACCCTGGGCTACTTCTTCCAGAACGACCGGGCCCTGCTGCGCCAGATCCTGCCCCCCGCCGAGTTTGACGCCATCCCCTGGGACAAGCGGGACGCCGGCGACCCGGTCTTCCTGAAGGAGATCCTGGAGATGATCGCCAGCAACAAGTACGAGATCTCCCACCTGGCCGACGGCGCCTACTTCGTCAGCCAGCGGTACCACGACCTTTTGGGGGACGACTACCTCCACAGCGCCATGCTGGGCCTGTGGGGCCCCATCGGCGGCAAGCGCCACCACGGCAACGAGTGCGCCGCCCAGGTGGGCCTGCTCACCAACATCATCTACAACCGGGACGGGATGTGCCACACCATCATCAATATCACCGGCTCCGGCCTGCCCTACGACCTGCAAAAGTCCATCATCGAGGAGCTCTTTGGCGCCGGCGCCCTGGATAAGCCCGCCGCCTACACCCCCATGAACGAGAGCAAGGCCAAGTTTGCCAAGTTTGGCGTCCTCCGCCAGGTCATCCACGATTCCATGACCCTCTGCAACTGGGTGTGGCCCATGACCTTCAGCCCCCTGAAGAGCCGGGGCTACAAGGGCGACCTTTCGGTGGAGGCCCAGTATATGGCGGCTGTCACCGGCCAGCCCTGGACCGAGGACTCGCTGAACGAGGCCGCCGAGCGGGTCATCCAGCTCCAGCGGGCCATGACGGTGGAGGCCGTTGGCTCCACCGATATGCGCAACCTCCACGACGTGCCCGCCAACTACATCTTCGATTCCGACCCGGATATCCCCGCTTTCAGCGAGGGCACCACCAAGCTGGAGCGGGCCGACTGGCAGACCGCCCTGACCATGTTCTACAAGGAGTTTGGCTGGGACGAGACCACCGGCGCCCCCACCCGGGCCAGCCTGGAGAAATTTGGCCTGAAGGACGTCGCCGACGCCCTGGACGCCAAGGGCCTGCTGCCCGCGTAAGGCGCTCCCCCTGCTCGCAAAAAGCGCACAAGGCCGCGGCGGCGTGACAGCCGCCGCGGCCCTTCCGTTTCCCGGAGGTATTCAGGATGGAACAGCAACCCATGGAACAGGAGGAGAGGGAAGCCCCTTCCCTCCAGGAGCTCCCGGAGCAGGAGGTCCCCGAGACCCCGGCTCCCCCCGAGGAATCCCCCGCCCAAAGGCTGGCCGCCGCCATCTGGCGGACCACGGCGGATTCCCACGTAACCCCGCTGAAAAGGCTGAAGCTGTCGCCGCCGGAGGGGGTGACAGCCGAGGAGGCCGCCGCCCTGCTGCTGGCGGTGGGCACCCCGGAGGCGGACCCCGCCCTTTCCGCCATCGCCTTTGTCAAGGGACAGAAGGACCTTTATTTTTATGACGCCAGCATTATGACCCCCCACTTTGCGGAGCTGGACTCGCTGCTGATGGATAAGGACATTCTGCGCACCATCGCCACCGTCACCCGCAGCGATTGCAGGCTCTACCCCCGGCCCACCCAGTTTTCCAAGCTGCGGGCCTATCCCTTTTACTACAGCGAGGACGAGATTTTGGGGGCGGCCGCCCGGATGAAGGACAGCGAGGAGTACGCCGACATCGGCGTTGTCACCGCCTCCAACGGCGGCAAGGGCTTCTATTCCAGCCAGGTGATCTCGAAGCAGTACGCCCAGGCCCTCATCGAGTTTGCCGAGGTGGGCCAGAGGGCCAACCCGTGACCGGAGCCTCCCACCCCCTGCCCCAGGAGCGCCCGGTTCAGCTGTGGGTAGAGGGGGCGCTGCTCCACACCTTTTACTGCACCCCCCGGGACCTGGCCGAGCTGGCCGTGGGCTTCCTTTCGGACCGGGGGCTGCTGCGCCCCGGCTGTCTCCCCACGGTGACGCAGTCCCAGGGGGAGCCCTGGAGCCTCCGGGTGGAGCTGGACGGCCCCCCGCTGACGCCGCCAAACCCCGTCCCCTGGCGCCCCATCCCCCTGACAGAGGTGTCCGCCCTGGCCCGGGAGGCCATGGAGCAGACCCCCCTGCGCCGCCAAAGCGGCGGCGTCCACGCTGCCGCCCTATGCTGGCAAGGGGGGCTGCTGGTCCGGGAGGACGTGGCGCGGCACAACGCGGTTGACAAAGCGGTGGGGGCGGGTATAATAAGAGGGGTGGATCCCGCCGCCGCGGTCCTCTTTACCACCGGGCGCCTCAGCCACGAGATGCTGGCCAAGGCCGCACGCCTGGGTATCCCGGTAGCGGCCACCATGAAGTACCCCACCGACCTGGGGGTGGCCTTGGCGTCCCGGAAGGGGATGTGCGTGGTGGGGATGGTCCTTTCCCCCGCACCGGTGGTCTACACCGGCGGCTGGCGGCTGGGCCTGGAATGAACCGGTAACACAGAAGTTGATAAGGAGAAAAAAGCCTATGTTTGGAAGAATAGGAACCAGCGAGCTGCTGCTGATTTTGGCAGTGGTGCTGCTGATCTTTGGCCCCAGCAAGCTCCCCGCGCTGGCCAAGTCGATGGGCCAGGCGGTAAAGGAGTTCCGCAAGGGCACCCGGGAGGTGGAGGAGGGCCTGCAAAAGCTTGCCAACGAGCCTGCGGAGGCCACGCAGGCGGAGCCCGCCAAAAAGGCGGAGGCCCCCTCCTCTGCCGAGACAAAATAACGGAGAGCCCGTACAGTGGGTAAAGCATCAACCACCGATATGAAGCTGCTGGACCACCTGGGGGAGCTGCGCAGGCGGCTGGGGGTGGCGCTGGCGGTGAACCTGGTGGCGGCGGTGGTCCTCTTCCAATACGCCGCCGTCATCATGGAGTATCTGTTTGCCCTTAACCCCGGCATGGAGCTTGTCTACATCTCCCCCCAGGAGCTGCTGCTGGTCTACATCCAGGTGGCCTTTTTGGCGGCCGTTGTCCTCTGCTCCCCGGTGACGATCTACGAGATATGGGCCTTTGTTGGCAAAGGGCTCTACCACCAGGAGCGGGTTTATGTGCTCACCGCCCTGTTTTTCGGGCTCATCTGCTTTGGGGCGGGGGTGGCCTTCTGCTACCTGACGGTGCTGCCGGTGACGCTGCAATTCTTTGTCCGCATCACCACCGAGCAGGTTTCCCCCATGATTTCGGTGCAAAATTACGCCGATTTCATCAACAAGATGCTGCTGGCCTTTGGCATTGTTTTTGAGATGCCGGTGTTGGTTTTTCTCTTTTCCAAGTTAGGCTATCTGCGGCCCGAATCCATCCGGAACAAGCGGGGGATTTTGGTGGTGCTGATCTTTGTCTTCGCAGCCATCATCACCCCCCCGGACGTGGTATCCCAGCTGATGCTGGCGCTGCCCATGCTGCTGCTGATGCAGATCAGCTACTGGATCTGCTCCGCGGTAGACAAGGGCAGGCGGCGCAAGGAGGCAAGGGAGGCGGCGTAGCCCTCCTGCTAAAGCCTGTTTAGCATCTCCCGGCACACCGCCCTGGCAGGGATTTTTGCTCCCTGCTGCGTTAAAAAACCTTGCAATACAGAAAAGTATTCCTGTGGTTTTTTGCCTTGCAGGACACAAAAAAACCTTCCAACTCGGCGTTCCAGGAGATACTAAGCAGGCTCTTACAACCGAATTTCATTCCGATTCCCGGGGATCCTAACGCGGGGGCACCTCGCCATGGCGCCGGGAACAACGGGTGGAGCCGGAAACGGCGCCGCCTTCCGTGCTTGAAAAGGAATGACCCTTCCGGCGGCGCGTTCTGCCGCCGGAAGCTGCCGGTGCCCCTGTACGGCGCCGTCGGCATTTTGGGCTGTCCCCGCCGTCAGGCATGGGGGCAGCTCTTTTTTGATCCCGTATAAAAAAGCTTCGGGTTAGGTTTCGTTCTCCTCCAAAATATAGAACGGCAGAGGGATCCCGACAATCCCTCCACGGCAAATGGACCGGAAGCTTTTTTAGAAAAAGAGCCCCGGAGGGCCCAGGCTTATGGGCTCTCCGGGGCTTGATTGGTGGGGTGGGGCTTTTAGGCCAGTGAACCCAAAATGCGCCCGCCTCCAGCGCCTGCGGCGCGCGGCGGGCTGTTTTGGGGAGAAAGCGGCTACTCCTAACCCCGGCCGCGGTTTGCGCTTC
>JAAWGY010000140.1 GCA_022795575.1 Angelakisella sp.
ACTTGAAAGCCATCAAGGCTTCCTGCGTTTTTGGGGCTTCGGCAGCTGAAAAAGCTCCTCGCCCAGCTGTATGCCGCCAATTCTGATGATTGCTATAGTTTACCAAAACGGGGCGCCGGATGCTTTCGGTTTTCCTTGGGGGTTTCTGACGATTTTGGGGCAGGAAGCTTACAATTTTCTGACGGGCCGCTCCCTGCTACCGGTCGCTATGGCGCTGGAACAGGCTTGTCACCCGCTGCCAGAGGGTGCCGTCCTCATCCTCTTCCTCCGGGGCCGCGGCGGCAGAGGTATCCGGGACCTTGATGTCCCCGGTTTTGATGACGAACTGCACCACCGCCACGCTGTCGTTTTTGTCGCTGACAAAGGACACCGGGTCAAAGCTCTTGGAGCGGTACTCGTCGATCATCTCGTCCACCTTGTCGTCCACCTGGGCATCCATATCCGCCGACTGGTCCCGGAGCTGCATGGTGCCGTCGGAAAGCTCGGTAACGCCGTCCTTCAGCTTCAGCACCCCGTCATAGAGGCTGTCTACGCCGTTTGTTAGCTGGTCGGTGCCCCCGGCCAGCAGCCCGCTGGCCGCTGCCACGGTGGGGATCCCCTGTTCAAAGGCCCGGTAGACCGCCTTGATCCGGGCCTCTTCGGCGGGGGAGAGGCTGCCGGCGTACTGGTCCACCGCCCGGTCAAAGATGGGGCTTAGGGCCTGGAAGGCGTCGTTCAGCTGCTTTGCCCCGGTGCTCAGCTGCAAAGCGCCGCTTTGCAGGTCCTCCGCCCCGTCCCGAAGGTCCTCCACCCCCTCCTGGAGCTGGTCCACCCCCTCCTCCAGGGCGATGGCCCCGTCGTCCAGCTGGGCGGCGCCGTCCTGTAGGTCGTAGATCTGGTCCTTGATCTCGGCGGTGTCCGGATCCTCGATATCCAGCACCAGGGGGATGCCGTTCACCTGGATGCCGTCCATCTCAAAATCCCGGACATCGGCGGTGACGGTAAAATCCTTCTCCTTGCCGGGGAGGACGATGTAGGACATCTGCCGCAGCTTGCCCACGTCGGCCATGGTGGCCCCCTCCGCCACAATGTTCTTGCAGCGCTCGCTATCCAGGGAAAGGGTGGTTTGCAGGGCGTAGTTGTCCCGGTAGACCTCCGCCGCCTCCGGGTTCTGCCGCAGGCTTACCCGGATCTCCAGGTGGCCGGTGGCCCCCGCCAGCTCCTCCCCGGGGATTTCCTTGCCGTCCAGCAGGTAGACGGCGGATACCCGCCAGGGCAGGCCGGCAATCCGGGCGGGGTCCAGCTCCCCCTGGTAGTAGAACCTGCCCGCCGGGGCGGTAAAGGTGACGGTGTCGCCGGAGCAGGCCAGCTCCTGGGTGGTGGTGAGGTTTTTCACCCGGCGGTAGCTGCCGTAATCGGTGATGCTGGTCTCCGCCGTCAGGTCGTAGGAGTTCACCACATAGATGGTGCCCTCCCCGCCTTCCGGGGTGAGGTTGACATAGATGACCTCGTCCTTTTCCGGGGCCTCCGCCCCGTAGGCGGGGATGGCCCCCAACACCGTCAGGGCGGCGGCAAGGGACAGGGCCGCGGCCCTTTTAATCCTGTTGCGATGCTTCACAGCTCTTTCCTCCTCGTTTCGTTACCGTATCTCGATGCCGGCCCCCACCGACACCCCGGCTTGGTCGTCGTCATCATCGTCATCGTCATCTACCGTAAAGGCGATGCTCCAGGGGAGGGCTTCCCCCCGGACGTCGGGCTGCTGCTGCCACGCCCGGCGGTTGCCCGCCTTGTCGGTGATGACCACCCGCTTTAGCTGAAACTGGTCCCACCGGTCCAGCTTGGCCCCGGGGATATGGCCCTTGTACCAGCCGTCGGCCTCCTCGTAGAGGGGGACGGTGATCACCCTGCCTTCGTCGTTTTCAAACCGGGCCCGGACGGTATCCACCCCGGAGCGGTCGTCTGCCGCCCGGATCCGGATGGGGAGGGAGACGCCGATCTCGGTTCGGTCCTCCATCTGGATGGCCAGCAGCGAGGGCGGGGTGGTGTCCGGGTTGGTGCTGGCGGTGCTCAGGGAAAAGGAGGCGGTGCAGGGCAGGGCCAGCTGGCTGCCGGTAAGGTCCCCCGGCCGGCGGTAGGTCTGGGCGTTTTTGGCCTCGTCTGTCACCACCACCGAATCCAGCAGGAAGGTGCCGGCGGGCTCGCAGGCGTTCACCCGCAGCCAGCCGGTGTAGACGTCGGTGCCCAGCATCCAATCCTGGCCCTGGGCCCGGATGACCTTGGAGACGGTGCGGCCGTTGGCCGGGTTTTGGAAGCGGACAGTGATGTGGTGGAGCTTGGCGCCCCGGTCGGCGGCCTTTACCGCCACCTGGTACTCCAGGTAGTCGCCGTAGTCCCGGCACTCCCCCACCGTGACGGCCTGGAGGGCCGGGGCCAGCCCCCGGTCGCTGCCGTCCCCGATGATCCGGAGGCCGCAGGCAAAGGCGTCGCTTAGGGGGAGGGAATCCTTGCCGTAGCCCAGGACGGTTTTGTTCCCCGCCCGGTCGGTGAGCTCCGCCTTCACCAAGCGGTAGCTGCCCCCGGGCTGGTGGTCATCGATGGGGATATCCCGCTGGTAAAGGTCGTCGTACTGCCAGTCCCTGCGGGAGAGGGAGGCGAAAAGCTTTTTGCCCCCCGGCTCGGCAAAGATCAACGTCGCCTTGTCAAAACCGGCGGCGTCATCCCTAACGGTGAGGGTGACACGGGCGGTGGGCGTGTTGCCGTTGGCGTCCTCCCCCGCCGTGATCACCTCCTCCAGCACCGAGCAGCCCAGCAGGACGGGGCCGGCGCTGTCGGCTGTCAGGGTAAAGGAAAGCTCCTCCTCCAGCAGCTCGGTGTCCCGGGCATTCCAGTTCATATCCGCCTCCCGGAGGTACCGGGTGCGGCCGTCCCGCCGGTCGATGAGGACGACGCTGCGCAGGGCGTACTCCCCCAGGGGGGCATCCGCCGGGAGCTCCAGCTCCCCAAACCAAAGGCCCTCCACCGCCGGGTCGCCGGGGCGGGGCTTCATGGGGAGGCTGAGGACCGTTTCGGTCTCGTCGTGGATAAACCGCACCCAAATGGAGCGGATGCCGTCGGGGTCATAGGCGTCCAGCCCCACCGAAAGGCTGCCCCCCGGGGCGGCGGTGGCGGCGCTGAGCTGGATGGTATCCAGCATAGGGCCGGGGTTGTAGGGGGGCTCCTCCGCCCCATAGGCGGTAACGGGGAGGAGCAGCCCAAGGGCCAGCAGCCCGGCGGCGATGTTGTTGCGGTGGTTCATGCGGTTGCCTCCTTTGGCGCGGTGGTGACGGCGGCGGCGCCGCCGGATCCTTCGTATAGCGTAAGCTTGCGGGTGGTGCGTTTTACCAGCCATTCCAGCCGGGTTAGGAGGGTGGGGAGCAGCACCAGCACCAGCACCACCGACAGGATGGCCCCCCGGGCCACCAGCACCCCCAGCTGTCCCACAATCAGGTTGCTGGAGCCGAACCGCAGCACCACCCCGGCGGTGGCCAGGATGCCGCCGGAGGTAAGGATGCTGGCGGCGGTGGAGCGGATGGTCTCGGTGACGGTCTCCTGCCGGGGCATCCCCCGGCGCAGCTCCAGGTAGCGGTTGGTAAAGAGGATGGCGTAATCCACCGTGGCCCCCAGCTGCACCGAGCTGATGATCAGGTAGCCGATATATTGCAGATGGGTACCGGTGAAGTAGGGCACCGCGATGTTGATGAAGATGGACGATTCGATGGTGAGCAGCAGCAGGACGGGGAGGGTGACGGACCGGAAGTTGATAAGGAGGATGAGCCCGATGGCGCCGATGGAGATGAGATTGACCTTGACGCTGTCCGCCGTGATGGTGTCCTTCATGTCATAGATGGTGGCGGGGATGCCCACCATGTAGTACTGGCCGGGGTAGTGGCTTTCGGCGATGGCCCGGAGCTCCTCCACAAAGCGGAAGGTCCCGGCGCTTTCGCTGGGGATGCGGGCGGAGACCACCAGCCGGGTGTACCCGCCGGAGGTAAGGAGCTTCAGCTGGTCCGGGGGGACGTAGGCATCGGGGATGCTGCGGCCCACCGTCTCCACATAGGAGAGCACCGAGCTCACCTGGGGCAGCGCCTTGATGTCGTCGTTAAGGGCCTGCTCCTTGGCGGTGCTGCCCACCGGCACCAGGATGGCGAAGGAGTTGGACTCGCCAAAGCGGTCGTTGATGGCGTCGCGCTCCCGGACGATCTGGGAATCGGGGCCGGTCATCTCGGAGGCGCCGTAGACAAAGTGGATGTTCTGCTGGGCCAGGTAGCAGGGGATGAGGAGGACGGCCACCCCGATGGTGACAACCCCCTTGACCCGGTTGGTGGCTTTGGCCAGCCGGTGGAAGGAGGGCATAAAGGAGCGGTGGCTGGTGCGGTCGATGAGGCGGTAGCAGAACATGGTGGCGCAGGGCATGAACATCAGGGTTGTTGCCAGGGAGATGGCGATGCCCTTGGACAGGACATAGCCCATATCCGGCCCGATCAAAAACTGCATAGCAATCAAAGCGGCAAAGCCCATCACGGTGGTAAGGCCGCTGGAGGCGATGGAGCCGGCGGAGCGCGTCACCGCCTGGGCCATGGCCTCCTCCGGGTCCAGCCCCTCCTGGCGCAGCTCCTCGAACCGTTCCAGCAGGAAGATGGCGTAGTCCATGGAGCAGGCCAGCTGGAGGATGGCGCCGGTGGTATTGGTAATAAAACAGATCTCCCCAAAGATAAGATTGGTGCCCATATTGATGACGATGGCCACCCCAACGTTGAGCATAAAGAGCACCGGCTCAAACCAGGAGGTGGTGGTAAACAGGAGGATCAGGAAGATGATGGGGACAATGATGCTCATCATCTTCACCATATCCGAGCTGGCGGAAAGGTGGGCGTCCACCGTTTCCACCGGGGAGCCGCTCATGGCGTTATCCTCGCCGATGATCTCCCGGATGGCCTGGACGGCGGCAATCTGCTTTTCGCTGGTGACGACCAGGGAGTAGAGGGCATCGCCGTCCCGGTACCAATCGGCCACCGTCTTCTGGTCCTGGATCTCCAGGGGGACGGTGATATCCACCTGGTCGTCCAGCCAGTTGACGTCGTCGACGCCGTCCACCGCCTCCAGCCGGGCCTTATAGGCCATGGCCTCCGGGATGGTGACATCCTGGATCATCACCCGGACGTTGGGCACTGCTTTGTCGTAGATCTCGTCCATCAGGTCCAGCCCCAGGGTAGAGGGGGCATTGGAGGGGAGGTAATCCACAATATCATAATTGATCCGCACCATAGGGGTAAGCAGGGCACAAAACACCGCTGCTCCCAGGAAGAGGGCCACTACCAGGCCCCGCAGGCGGATCATTCCCCTTACCATATTCTTCATCCTCTGTCGCCCTCCTTTCCTTCTCTTCTCCCTTCGCCGGGGGATGCTGTCAGTAATCTTCTCACAATCTTTCCTCCCAACCCGCTGTTGTGTAACATTTCTGCCGTCTTTTATTTGACAACGGTTGACTAACTTGACTGAAACCATTATAATAGACTTTAGAAGACATTTCAATCGTCAATTAACGCCTTTGATGTTTATTAACGGACACTTACACGGTTAAATGTCGTTTATCCTGAAAGAGGGAAGGTAAACAAATTATGAACAACACTGGGGACGACCGCCGGGTGCGGAAAACCAAGAAGGCGCTGCGGCAGGGTTTGGTGGCGCTGCTGGCCCAAAAGAACCTGAAGGACATCTCGGTGCGGGAGCTTACCGACGCGGTAGACCTGCACCGGGGGACCTTCTATGTTCATTACCGGGACATTTACGAGCTGTACGACCGGATGTGGCAGGAGATGATCGAGGAGATCCGGGAGATTTTCCGGCAATATCCGGCGGAGGAGCTGTCCGGGAAGCCTGCGCCGCTGTTCCGGGCCATCATGGAGTATGCGTGGGACAACCAGGATCTTTGCCAGATGTTTTTCGGGCCTAATGTAGACCAGGCGCTGGCGCGGGAGCTGACGCACCTGGTCGAGGAGAAGATACAAACGGACTGGGCGGTGCTTTTTCCGGGGACGATGCTGGCGAGGGAAGAGTACCTGCGGGCTTATGTTGTGGAGGGGTGTATGGGGATGGTGCGCCGGTGGGTTGATACGGGGATGCAGGAATCGCCACAGCAGATGGCGGAGCTGCTGGAGCTGGTGATTACGGCTTTTTCCAAGCTGTCGGTGCCGGGGGAGGGGCGTTAGGAAGGGCGGCCTGTCCCACAGGTAGTGCCCGCCCGGGCCACCGGGCCGCAGGTCCAGGGCCGCGCAGGCCCTGAAGGCGCAGGGACCTTCTGCGGAAGGTCCGGGGCCCCTTCGGGGCCGCTGCGCCTCACGGGGGAA
>JAAWGY010000141.1 GCA_022795575.1 Angelakisella sp.
TGGGGAGAAAGGCCCTACCCCTAACCCCGGCCGCGGTTTGCGCTTCCCCGCCAGCAGGCTACATAACCGCAATAGCCCCCATCCTCACCAAAAAGCCGCCGATAAAAACCGCGGCCTAACGGCCTACAACAGAACGGCAGGGCCCGTGCCAAAAACACAAGCCCTACCGTTGTAATAGTCGTCCTGGGGAGTTTCGCTCCTGCGGGAGCGACCAGGGCCTGCGCGGCCCTGGACCTGCGGCCGGGTGGCCCCGGCGGGCACAACCTGTGGGACAGCCTTAGCCCTCTAACTTTAGCTCGGTATTCCAGGCGACGTTAAAGCAGCTGTTCTCCTCTGCCTTCAGCTCCTCGTAAATCTTCCAGCGCTGGGCGGTGTAGGACTCCGGATCCGCCGGATCCTCCCCCGCCCAGTAGCAGTACCCGTCCAGGTAGCTCTCCACCATCTCGTCCCAGGACCCATACATCCCCTGCATCGCCTTGCCCAGCTCCAGGGACTTGGCCAGCGTCTCCTCCAGGGTGTAGTAATCCGCCAGATAGTACCACCCCAGCAGCGACATAGCCCGGCAGTAATCCCAAGCGTCAATGGCCTCCTTGCCCCGTGCCTGATATACCCGGATGGAAGCCAGATAGCAAGCCGCCTCCTCGTCGGACATCTCAAAAACCTCGGTCATCGCCCCCAAGATCTCCTCGTCGGATAACGTCGTAACCTCCAGCTCCTCCAGGTACTCCATGTCGCTGATAAACTCAGCCCGATGTCCCCCCTCCTCAATGAGCCAGTCAATGGTCTCCTCAGCAGAGGCCTTGTCGGTAACATCCCAGCTCTCCTTCAGGCTGGCAATGGCGCTGGCCTTAGCCGTCACCCCGGGCTTCATCCCGCCCACCAGGGTAACATCCTGCCCGTTGGCAGTGGTGAGAACCGCATAGGTGTTGTTGAACCACTGCACCGTGTCGGAGGTCTTCTCCGCCGGCGCCGGGGCCGTCCCGCCCCCGCACCCCGCCAGGCTCAGCACCATGATAGCAGCCACCGCCGCCGCAAATGTCCGAATCGTCTTGTTCATCGCTTTTCCAGTCCTTTCCCAAAGATAGATGTATGAAGATACGCCCGCCCCGGGCGTCAGGAGTACAGGTTGCCCAATAGCTCCAGCGTCCGCTTGCGCCGCTGGGCGGTGGCTGCACGGTCCACCTGCCAGCTGCCGTCAGGGCTGGGCACCAGACAGTCCCCCTCCCGGCTGCCGGCAGGGAGAAAGACCTTGGGGAGCCTGCGGAAGCTCCCGTCCTCCCCCTCGCAAACAGCGTATTCCCCCTCAAAACGGTCGATGATAATCATGCCTCGCTCCTCCTTTTACCCGGCCTTCCGGTACTCGCCCTTTTCACTCTCCACCGTCAGCGTCCGGCCGTCGCTGGTAAAGACGATGGCGCCGTACAGGTCGGTGCGCAGACAGGGAACACCCGCCTTTTGCAGCCGCTCGATGGTCTCCTGGTGGGGATGGCCGTAATCGTTGTCCTTCCCCACCGAGATGGTGGCGTACTGGGGGTTTACCGCGTCCAAAAACTTCTGCGTCATGCCTGTGTTGCTGCCGTGGTGGGGGATGGAGTAGACGTTGGCCCGCAGCTCCGCCCCGCTCTCCAGGATGACCTTTTCGCTCTTCTTTTCGGCGTCGCCGGTAAAGAGGAAGGCGTTCTCCCCATAGGTGAGCCGCCCCACCAGGGAGTTGTTGTTCATGTCGTCGTATTCCTCCAGGGGGGCCAGGATGGTCAGCACCGCGCCGTTCCCCAGCGCCACCGTGTCCCCCGGGTCCAGGACGGTGGTTTTGGTCTTGCTTTCGGCAAGGTAGGAGATGAGCTTCTGGTAGCCCCGGGTGGTGGGGGTGTGCTCCTCCGGCACCGGGTGGTGGAAAAACTCCCCGGTGGGGATGGCCTCCATCACCTGGGTGATGCCGCCGTAGTGGTCCGAGTGGGGGTGGGTGTTCAGGTAGTAGTCGATCCGTTCCACCCCTTGGTCCCGGAGGTACTGGATGATATCGGGGCCGTCGGAGGACTCCCCGCCGTCGATGACCATCGTCTTTTCCGGCCCCTGGATGAGGATGCAGTCCGCCTGTCCCACATCCAGGATGTGCACCCGCAGCGCCACCCCCTCCTCCCCGGGGGATGCCGGCGCCCCGGCGGGGACGTTCTGCTGGGGAAAGATCTCCTCCAAGAAGGGGAAGTATTCGATCAGGGGCTGGATGCTCCTGCCGTTGTAGGTGAGGATGCCGGCAGCGGCAATTACCACCACCACTACCACCAGCGAGATCAGCTTCTTTTTTTGCGCCTGGGTCAGTCTGCGTTTCTTCATGGTCTGCCTCCTTTGGGGGGATGCTTGGGGGTGCGCCTGCCGGAGCCCTTGCCCCGCCGGTCCTTGGGGGCGGCGGCAATGGCCCGGGCCTTCCGCTTATCCCCCAGCCGCCGCAGGTACGCCTGGTCCGGCTGGATGAGCTTCCCCGGCCCGTTGCCGATGAGGTCCTCCCGCCCCGCCCGGATCAGCGCCTCGATGCAGAGGCGGCGGTTCTCCGGCTTGTAGTATTGCAGCAGCGCCCGCTGTAGCCTCTTTTCGGTGGGATCGGTGGGGACAAATACCTTCTCCATGGTCCAGGGGTCCAGCCCGGTGTAGAACATGGTGGTGGAGGCGGTGCCGGGGGTGGGATAGAAGTCCTGCACCTGCTCCGGCCGGATGCGGTTTTCCTTGAGGTAGACCGCCAGGGCCACCGCGTCCCGCATGGTGCTGCCGGGGTGGGAGGAGATGAGGTAGGGCACCAGGTACTGCTCCTTTCCCGCCCGGCGGGTGGCCTCGTAGAAGGCCTTGCAGAAGCGGTCGTAGGTCTGGCGGGAGGGCTTGCCCATCCGGGCCAGCACGGCAGGGGAGACGTGCTCCGGGGCCACCTTCAGCTGGCCGCTGACATGGTGCCGCACCAGCTCATCCAAAAAGGCGGTGCTCTTATCCGCCATGATGTAGTCGTACCGCAGGCCGCTGCGGACAAAGACCTTCTTTACCCCGGGGATGGCCCGGAGCTCCCGCAGCAGCTGGATGTAGTCGCTGTGGTCCGCCCGGATGGCGGGGCAGGGGGAGGGGTAGAGGCATTTTTTGCCCATGCAAACCCCGTTCTTCTCCTGCTTTTGGCAGGCGGGGCCCCGGAAGTTGGCGGTGGGGCCCCCTACGTCGTGGATGTAGCCCTTAAAGCGGGGGTTCTCCACAAAGCCCCGGGCCTCTGCCAGTACCGAGCCGTGGCTGCGGGGGGTGACATACCGCCCCTGGTGGAAGGCGATGGAGCAGAAGTTGCAGGCCCCGTAGCAGCCCCGGTTGTGGATGATGGAAAACTCCACCTCCTCGATGGCCTTGACGCCCCCCAGCGCCTCGTAGCTGGGGTGGTAGTACCGCTGGTAGGGCAGGGCGGAGACGGCGTCCAGCTCTTCGGTGGTCAGGGGGATGGGCGGGGGGTTCTGCACCAGCATTTTATCCCCGTGCTTTTGCAGGATGGCCTTGCCGTAAACGTGGTCCTGCTGCTCCAGCTGGATCCGGGAGGCCCGGGCGTAGGCGGCTTTATCCAGCCGGACCTTATCGAAGCTGGCGCAGGATACCGCCCCCTGGGGCGCCGGGTCGGCGAGGCCGCAGAGGTAGCAGGTCCCCCGGATGTCCCGCATCGTCCCGATCTCCTCCCCGGCGGCAAGGCGGCGGGCGATCTCCACCATGGAGTGCTCCCCCATGCCAAAGGAGAGGAGGTCCGCCCCGCTCTCCACCAGGACGGAGGGCCGGACGGCGTCGTCCCAGTAGTCGTAGTGGGCAAACCGCCGCAGGCTGGCCTCCAGCCCCCCAATGACCACCGGCACGTCGGGGTAGGCCTCCTTGCAGAGCCGGGCGTAGACGGTACAGGCCCGGTCGGGGCGCTTGCCGGCGATGTTGCCGGGGGTGTAGGCGTCGTCGCTGCGCCGGCGCTTGGCGGCGGTGTAGTGGGCCACCATGGAATCGATGTTCCCCCCCGTCACCAAAAAGGCGTACCGGGGCCGGCCAAAGCGGGTAAAGTCCCGGGGGGAGGCAAAATCCGGCTGGGGCAGCATGGCCACCCGGTAGCCCTTGGATTCCAGCAGCCGGGAGATGATGGCCACCCCAAAGGAGGGGTGGTCCACATAGGCGTCCCCGGTGACACAGACAAAGTCCGCCTGGTCCCAGCCCCGGGCGGTCATCTCTTCCTTGGTTATGGGGAGAAAGCTCAAGCTCCGCGCACCTCCAACCGCAGCTCAACGCCGCGTCGTCATTGGCAGCGGGAGGGGGGGCAGATCCCCGGGGGGCCTCCTGCCCTTTCCCGCTGCTGGTATCGTACAAATATACATTATAATCAAGGCGGCGGCGGGTTGCAAGTCGGTTGGCCCCGCCCCGCCCGCTTTTTCTCGCCGGTATCCGGGGGTTGCCGGGGGAAATGGCGGTAAAAAGCGGCGGTTTCGCCTGGACGCGCCTGCGGGCGCAGTAACGCCGCAGGGTGCAAAAAGGCCTGACAAGGCGGCGTGCTGGGAGATCTTGAATAGGCTCTCAATCCAGCCGCCGGAGAAAGGTTCCGTAGACCCGCAGGTCCTCGCTGACCACCACAAAGGCGCTGGGATCCTCCTGCTCAATGGCCTTGCGCAGGACCACCTCCTCAAACTTGTTCACCACGGTATAGTAGACGAATTTGCCCTTCAGGCTGTGCCCCCCGGTCCCCTCCCAAAAGGTGACGCCCCGGCTGACGCTTTCCATCACCCGCTGGTGCATCCGGGGGCTTTCGGTGATGATCATCACCCCGCAGTTGACCCCCTGGGTGTGGAGCTTATCGGTTACAAGGGCGCAGACAAAGGCAAAGATCAGGGAATAGATGGCGGTTTGGAGGTCGAAGAGCAGGGCGCAGGCGATGTAGATGCAGGAGTTGAGAAGGTTGGTGATAAGCCCCACCCCCAAGGGGATTCTTTGGGCCAGCCAGACTCCCAGGATATCGAAGCCGGCGGTGCTCCCCCCCGCCCGCAGGATGATGCCCACCCCGGCGCCGCCCAGGATGCCCCCGATGAGGCAGGCGGTGAGGGGATCGGTGATGAGGGGCTGGCTGACGTGGAGGAAGGAGATGGCCGCCGTCTGCACCGCCATACAGAACAGGGTGCGCACCAAAAAACGCCTGCCGATGCTGCGGAAGGCCAGGAGCATCAGCGGGATGTTAAAGAGGAGGTTCAGGGGGCCGGCAAGGTCGATCCCCGGCGCAAGCCCCAAATGGTCCACCGCCAGGGTGCGGATGACCTGGGAGGCCCCCACCGTGCCGCCGTTGTAAAAGCCCAGGGGCACGGTAAACAGCTGGAACCCCATAACCCCAATCACCACACCGGCGAACAGCTCGATGTAGCGCTGGTAATCCTTGATTTGGTCCGCGGTGGTGGGAATCCTGCCGGAACCCATAGCGGCGTCACTCCTTTCCTTTTGGCAAAGCGGGGGCGATTTTCTCCACCCATTGTACCCGAGCCGCCCGGCGCTCCGCAATAAAGCGGTTTACAGCGGCTGGCGCGCAGGGGGATCCGGCGGCTTTGCGCCCTGTCCCTCTGCCCGGCGGGGGAGAGGCCTTTTCCCCGGGGCGGCAAGGGGGAATTTCACCAAAAGGCGAAATTCCCCCTGATAAACTGGAAACTGAGAGACAACGCAATCAGCGGCCCCGGTGCTTTGCTTTTCGTTTTTGCTGTTTCAATTCAAACTGACGTTGCTTTTCAGCTTCCTTCTGCTCCTTGCTGACTTTCTTTTTCTGGGTTTTCATCGCCTCACGCTGCATCTGCAACGCCTGCTGTGACCTTGTCCCGATACCGGAAGCCTGCAATTGCATTTTGGCGTTGCGCTGTCTGCGCTTTGGGGTATCCGCAGCTTGCCGCACCCGGGTTTCGATAGCCGGGCTGAACTTCAAGGCATAGTAATGTTTGAGGATGAAGTCCCAAACCTCGGAATCCTTCGGCTCTGCTCCAAACGTAACCTTGCACACAGTCAGCTGATCGCCTGATATTCGTTCAAAAACACCAACCCAAAACTGCCCCTCAAAAAAGACTGTTAGTTTTCCCCTCTCTGCGTCCATAACATTCCCTCCTAAAATGAGCTATGGACAAAGAATGGACAACCCAGGAGGGGCAGGTTACTTACCTCATCAATATGATGAGACGGCCGGGCTACCTACCGGCTCTGGCACATTTATAGCAATCATCAGAATTGGCGGCATACAGCTGGGCGAGGAGCTTTTTCAGCTGCCGAAGCCCCAAAAACGCAGGAAGCCTTGATGGCTTTCAA
>JAAWGY010000142.1 GCA_022795575.1 Angelakisella sp.
CCCCGGAGGGCGGAGGGGGCACACGGGGGAACTGGTTCCCCCGTGAGGCGCAGCGGAGCCGTAGGCTCCCCGGACCTTCCGCAGAAGGTCCCTGCGCCTCCCAGGGCCTGCGCGGCCCTGGACCTGCGGCCCGGTGGCCCGGGCGGGCACAACCTGTGGGACAGGCTGCTTCGCAATTTCATTCCTCCGCGCTTAGCTTTACCCACCACAATCAAAGAAAGGAGCCTCCCCATGGAACTGTTAAAAACCATTCTGCCCCTCTACGGCAACCCCACCCCCTCCGGCTGTACCCCGGAAGAGATAGACATCCTAAAGCAACGCTTTGGCACCATCCCACAGGTAGTAGAAGACTTCTACCGCCTCGCCGCCAAAACCCACCCCTTCCATACCGCACAAGACACCTGGATTCTCCCGGAAAACTACAAAACCTGGCCCTGGCTGCAAAAAATAGACGCCCTCGTCCTCCTGGTAGAAAACCAAGGCGTCTGCCTCGCCGGTATCCGAAGAGAGGACCTAACCCACCCCGACCCCCCCGTCTATGTCTCCTATTGGAAAAACCAGAACTTCAGCACCGATTGGCAGCCCTGCGCCAACACCACCACCGAGTTTTTCTCCGCCGCCTTAGCCTACCAAGCCGCCTTTACCTTCCCCTTCGACCCGGAAACGTTTTATTGGTATACCCCCGAGGAAAAAACCCTCATCCAAGCAAACCTAACCCCCCTCCCCTTTTATCTGAAAAACTGGTGCAGCGAAATGGAAATCACCCTCTACCAAAACGCCCCGGACAACCTGCTTGCCCTCATGAGCTTCCAGGGCGAGGATGACTCCCAAACCCTCTACGGCGCCGTCACCGAACAAAGCTACCAAAAGCTCCTAAGCGTAGTAGGCAATCTGGGAGAAGAAATCTAACCAACGGGAGAAATCACCATGCCCCAAAACCTGGACCCCCGCCTCGCCCTCCTCTTTGAGATGACCCCCGCCTGCCATACCGCCGCCGATATCGGCACCGACCACGGCTATCTGATCTGTGCCCTGGTGGAGCAAGGAAAGGCCCAACACGGCATTGCCGCCGATATCAACCCCATGCCCCTAAAAAAAGCCCGGCAAGAAGCAGCCAGCCGTGGCCTGAACCAGCAGCTGGACTTCCGCCTCACCGACGGCCTCTCCGGCATCCCCCCCGAGAACCTGGAAGCGGTGGTCATTGCCGGAATGGGTGGCGAAACGATTATTCATATTATGGAAAGCTGGCCCCATACCAAACAAACCGGCATTGCCTGGCTGCTCCAGCCCATGACCAAAGCAGAGCGGCTTCGGAACTGGCTGTGGCAAAACGGCTTCGTCATCCGTAGGGAGCGCTGCTGTACCGCCGCCGGTCGGGTTTATTCGGTGATGGAAGCCGCCTACACCGGAGAAGCCTCCCTTCACCCCCTGTGGGAGCACTACCTGGGGGCAGTCCGCCCGGAGGAGGACGAGCACTGCCGCCGTTACGCCCAGCGCCTGGGCACCGAGCTGCGAAAAATCGCCGCCGGCCTGCGAAGCACCGGAGCAGCCGCCATCCCCCGTGCAGAGGAGCTGGAAGCAGCCGCCGAGCAGATCTGCCCAACCCTGCCAAAATAGCCCCAACCTGCCGCTCCTCTGCCAAAGCAAAAGCCCCATCCCATCCCCTGCCCGGTCTAAAATCTGCTCCCATATCGCAAAAACGAATCTTTGTTCTTCTGTTTCTGCAATTCGCAAAAATCCCTCTTCTCTGTAGCATGGAATCAACATTTAGCAACAGGAAAGGTAGGAGAAATGCACCATGAACATCAAAAAGCTTTTCGGAAAGAAAAAGGATGAGGAGAAGCTGAAGGCCTTTCAGCAGGCCGCCGGCTACAGCGGCAGCGCCACAACCCAGCCGGCAGCGGAGCGCCAGCTCACCAGCGACGTCACCTTTGCCCCTACAAAATGCGAGGTTTCCTACCTTCTTTCCACCGACCAGGGGGAACGGAGCATCAGCAGCTTTGGGGAGGTGGAGAATGCCCTGCTGGATATGATGGCGGGGGAGGCGGAGTTTGTCATCCTCACCGTTGGCAACGCCTGCCACGGCATCCGCTTTATTCAGTCCTGCCCCCTGAATGACGAGGACGGGTTTACCGTGGAACTGGCCCTGGAGCAGGAGGGAGGACGCACTCGGCTGGTGGAAAAATCCTTTTACACCCAAAAGGAGTGCCTGGAGGTCTTCCGGGAGTTTTACAATACCTCTTCTGTCCAAGACAAAGAGAGCTACACGCCGGTAGAGTTTTACAAATAGTTATATTAGTATAATAAAATACAGATTTATGGGTTGTAAGTGGGTTTTTAGGAGGGTAGGAATATGCTTAGACCGAAAGAGGTGGTGCATCTTTGGGTAGATGCTTTTAACCGCCACGATACCGACGCCATTGTCAGCCTATACCACGACAACGCAACAAATCACCAGGTGGCAAACGAGCCTGTGGTGGGGGTTGAGAGGATCCTTTTTGAAGCAGCATAATCTGCCGGTGGAATAGGCTGCGGGTTGTTGTTTTGCCATTCGCCTTAAATTTGCAGTGAGGAGATGAGAGAATGTACACGGTTGCTGATATTGTTAGGGCTATGGATGTGATTGCTCCCCTTTGCACACAGCTTGATTGGGATAACTCCGGGTTGCTGGTTGGGGATCCGGCGAAGGGGGTTGAGAGGGTTTTGGTGGCGCTGGACGCCACCCTTTCGGTGATTGAGAAGGCGGAGGAGGTGGGGGCGGGGCTCATTGTCACCCATCATCCGATTATCTTCCGGCCGGTGAAGCGGTTTTTGGCGGGGGAGCCGGCTTACGAGGCGGCGGTACGGGGGATTTCGGTTTACTCGGCACACACCTGCTACGACATGGCGGAGGCTGGTGTCAATGCTGCTTTGGCGGATGCTTTGGGGCTACGGGGGCGTTGTCCTCTTTGGGAAGAGCGTCCGGGGGATGCTGCGGGGCGGCGGCTGGGGATTGCGGGGGAGCTTCCGTGCGGGATGAGCCGGGAGGAATTGGCGGCTTGGGTGGAGGAGGCGCTGGGGCTGGGGGCCGGGTATGTGCGGTGGCCTGGTGAGGCGGGGGCGGAGGTGATTACCCGGGTTGCGGTTTGCGGCGGGGCGGGGGCGGATTACCTTTTGGAAGCGATTGCTTTGGGGTGTCAGGCGTACATTACGGGGGATGTGCGGCATCACGAGTTTTTGGAGGCGGAGCGGTTGGGGCTGTTGCTGATGGACGCGGGGCATGGGGCAACTGAGGCGATAGCGATGCCGCAGCTTCAGAAGCAGTTGAGCGCTGCTTTGCCGGGGTTGCAGGTGTTGTTGGCATAAAGCCACCCACAGGTGGTGCCTGTCAGGGGGAGCCCTATGGGAAAGAAAACTGCCTGTCCCTCACGTTGTGCCCGCCGGGGCCACCCGGCCGCAGGTCCAGGGCCGCGCAGGCCCTGGTCGCTCCCGCAGGAGCGAAACTCCCCAGGACGCTAACACAGACAAAAAACTTAGGGATAGGTGACAAGGTTTTTGCCTTAACAAAGGCCGTAAGGCCGCATAAAAAAAGCATCTACGTCATTGCGGGGCAGAAAAGCTTTCCCCCTTTACAGCCCATCGTAAGAGCACCAACAGCGGCCGGTCCCAGGAGAAGCCGCTATCTCCCCAAAACAGCCCGCCGCGCGCCGCAGGCGCTGGAGGCGGGCGCATTTTGGGACCACCGGCCTAAAAACCCTGCCGTCCCCACACCGCCCCATCCATGCCGCATAAAGCCCCGCCCAACCATCCTGTTCCCCACTCCCCTACCCACCCAATAAAAAGCCATCCTCCCCGGAGCCCGCCTCCGGGGAGCTTTTTCATCCCCCAAAAACCCCACCCCACCGCCTCCCAAAAACCCACTCTTATTGCCACCCCAACACAAAACCGAAAAACCAACAAAAAACCCCGCAAGAAAAAGGTGCAGGCCAACACACTCCACTAAATTTAAGAAAACTTACTATTTTTCACTTCAAAGGACTGTTTTTTCTATAAAGCATATTGTATAATAGAACAAATAAAAGCCCGTGGAACATGAGCTTTACTGTAACAGAGGAGGATTTTCTTAAAATGGAATCACAATTTGTATGGCAGGAAGAGTTCAATATTGGGGTGGAATCCATCGATAGAGACCACCAGAAGCTGTTCAAAATCATCAACAAGCTATTTGCCCTAAAGGAAGAGGGCAAAAACGACCAGTGGGCCTGCCAGGAGAGCATCAAATTCTTCCGGGCCCACGCCACCAACCATTTCGCCTCCGAGGAGGCTTATATGGCCTCTATCCACTTCGATGGACTGGAGGCCCACCGGGAGGTCCACCGCACCTTCCGGGAGAATACCCTTCCCGCCCTGGAGCACGAGCTGGAGCAGACCGAGTACTCCACCGAGGCAATCGACCACTTCCTGGGTGTCTGCGCCGGCTGGCTCATCGGACATACCCTTACCGACGACCAGTCCATCACCGGCAAGCACATCCACAGGTGGAAGAACCTTCTCCCCGGGGAGGAACAAACCGCCTTCAAAAAGGTCATCAAACAGCTGGTCTTTGATATGTTCCACCTGGAGTCCAAGCTCATCAGCGACGTTTACGGCGGCGAGAAGTTCGGCAAGGGGATCTACTACCATCTGATCTACGGCTGCGACCAGAACGAAAAAAAGCAGGAAGTCCTTATGATCTTTGAAGACAAGGTCCTCATCAACACCGTGGGCAAGATTATGGGCATCCAGACCAACAAGCTGGATGATATGCTTATCCACGCCGCGCGGTACACCGCCCGCCAGTTTGTGCAGCGGGTCATCGAATCCTTCCCCGCAATGGACGGGTACCATCTCCAGGGGGAGAACCTTCTCTTCTACGACCAGTTCAAGACCATCTTCCAGCGGCAGCAGCCCCAGGCCAGCCTTCTTTTCGATACCGGCGTTGGATACTTTGCCTTCTGCATCATCGCCCCCCACCTGCTGGAGCAGGGGGTCGGCAGCATGATCCAGGCGGAAAGGGCCATGACCGAGGTGGAGGAGTACTTAAACCGCCGCAAGGAAAAGCACGCCCAGCGCAAGGCCGAGCATAAGCAGAAGATCCTTATCGTTGACGACTCGGCCACCATCCGGGAGGGCATCAAGCGGCTGCTGGGGGAGAAATACGAGGTAGCCACAGCGGAATCCGGGGTTGCCGCCATCCGCTCCGTCACCCTGGACCGCCCCGACCTGGTTCTGCTGGACTACGAGATGCCGGTTTGCGACGGCAGGCAGACGCTGGAGATGCTCCGCTCCGAAAAGGAGTTTGAGGACCTGCCTGTGATCTTCCTGACCGGCCGGTGGGATCCCCAAAGCATGATTCAGGTGATGCCTCTAAAGCCGGCGGGGTACCTGATTAAGAGCTCCAAGCCGGATTCCATCAAGAAGGAGATTGAGGCCTTCTTTGAGAAGAAGAAGGATTCGTGATTTTGCTACCCTTGCTATAATAGCACCGGGGCGGGAACGGGGTTCCTGCTCCGGTTTTTTTCTGCCATTTATCAATACACACTGTATATTCTTTGGTTTGTTTTCTGGTTTTTCGGGGGTTTTAGGCCCGTTTGTGTAAAATGCGTTTGCCTCCTCCTTTCCGGTGGCCTGATGATGAGGTGCCTCCGGCGGATCTGATTCCCTGCGGGGGGAGCGTGGGCGCTTTGTTTGTTGTTCTGTTGCTCCGTTTCGTTGTGGGGGCGGGGTGGTGGTTTCTTTGTGGCCTTTCTTAGGCTGGCGCGTAACTGAAAATGTTTGTGCCTTGACCGCCTCCCCGGCGGGGGGTCACTTTCTGGATCGCCAGAAAGTAACCAAAGAGCGACTTAAGGGCTTTGCCCTTAAGAATCCTACCAGGGGGTTCCCCCTGGACCTCCCAGCGGATGGGGCAAACGCCCCATACCCTCTTATCCCTGCGGGGCTATTCGTATTCCCTGCGGGGGGAAGCCCCCCTCCGGCCTACGGCCTACGGGGCCGCCGCCGAGCGGCGGGGGAATTGATTTGGGATGGGCTTGCTTGTTTGTGGCTATGTTTTATTGTGGGGTGGGCGGCAAACCATCATTGGCCCCATCCTTACCATTACACTACTGTTAGAAACCACAGCCTGATAGCCTGATAGAACGGCAAGGCCCGTGTTCTTTGGTACAAGCCCTGCCGTAAACCGTTTCTCCAAAGGGCTGCGCCAGCAGCCCCTACGGCCAACCGCCGAAGGCGGCTCTTAGGCCGGCCTCCCCTGAAAGGGGAGGTGTCGCCCGCAGGCGACGGAGG
>JAAWGY010000143.1 GCA_022795575.1 Angelakisella sp.
CCCCGCAGGGATAAGAGGGTATGGGGCGTTTGCCCCATCCGCTGGGAGGTCCAGGGGGAACCCCCTGGTGGGTTTCTTAAGGGCAAAGCCCTTAAGTCGCTCTTTGGTTACTTTCTGGCGATACAGAAAGTGACCCCCCGCCGGGCAGGCGGTCAAGGAATATACATCTTTAGTTACGTACTGCCTGAGAAAGGCCACAAAAAACCACCAACCCGCCCCCATAAAAAACGGAGCAACAGAACAACAAACAAACCCCCCACAATTCCCGCCCCGCAGAGCGTCCCCCGATTACACCCCACCCACCTAATCACCCAACCGATAGCCATACACCCAATCACTCTGCCAATAAAGGGGAAACCGAAAATATGCGTTACGAAAAAGTACAGATGGCAACCTTTCTGGAGCGTCCAAACCGCTTTATCGCCCGGTGCCGGATGTTTGACGGCAGCATCCAGGAAAGCCATGTCCCAAACACCGGACGGTGCCGGGAGCTGCTGGTGCCGGGGTGCCGGGTGTTCCTCCAGTTCCACGATAACCCCGCCCGCAAAACCCGCCATAGCCTGATTGCGGTGGATAAGGACGGACTGCTCATCAATATGGACAGCCAGGCGCCCAACCGGGTGGTGGAGGAGGCGCTGCTGGACGGGAGCCTCCGGCTTACCCGGGAGCCCCCCACCCTGGTCCGCCGGGAGGCAGCCTACCACGACAGCCGGCTGGACTTTTTTCTACAGGCCCCGGGGGAGCAGGTGTACGTGGAGGTAAAGGGCGTCACCCTGGAGGAAAAGGGGGTGGTGCGGTTCCCCGACGCCCCCACCCAGCGGGGATTGCGGCACATCCGGGAGCTGACCCGGGCCGCCGGGGAGGGGTGCGGCGCGGCGGTGGTCTTTGTGGTGCAGATGGAGAGGGCGGCTTACTTTGCCTCCAACGACGATACCCAGCCGGAGTTTGGCCGGGCCCTGGCGGAGGCGCAGCGGGCGGGGGTGCGGCTCGTTGCCCGGTGCTGCGAGGTGACGCCGCTGCGGATCTCCCTTGGGCAGGAAATTCCGGTAAAATTGGGGCAGGGGTGAAATATTCCGGCCCCCAAAATCGTTATGATAGAGGAAGCGGTGGCTTCCTCTCTTTTGTTTGTGGAGAAAAGTTGTTGGGGATGCAGTAAAACGGGGGAAAAACGCCACTGTATCAGAGAGGGCGGAAAAACCGCCGCCCGGCCGTCCCGCCAGCGCCCACAGGGAAAAACAGGAAAGGGCTATCCAAGGCAGGCGGGCTGTGCTATAATGAAGGTGGAAAAACATAGCCAAGAAAGGCTTTTTGGAAGCATTTGGCAAGGGAGGTATTGGGATGAAACGGATGAAAAGGCTGCTTTCGGTGCTGCTTACCGCCGCGTTGGTGGGGCAGATGGGGGTTGTTGTTGGGATGGGCGCCGCCGGGTGCAACTCTGCCACCCACGGACAGACGGGGGGCAGGGTGGAGAGCGCCGGCAGCTGCGACTTTGGCGTCCATTGGCTGGCCGGGGCAGCGATGACCGGGGGAAGCGGGAAAAGCTTCTACTACCCGGACCAGACCGCCCCGCAGATTCTGCTGCCCGGCGGGAAGGGGAATGAGCATACAATCATCCTTCCGGCCACCCTTTCGGCAGGTACTTCTCTGAACATAACAGTTAACGGCAGCCAAGATGTGAGCTCGGTTACGGTATTTGCGCCAGCTGGCTTGATCTACGTTGAAAACACTGGTGAGTTTATGGACGCAGATGGAAATACAACGGTGGTATTGGAGAATGAAACAGCAGCCAGTGTTGCTGTAAAGACCTTCCCCAGCGAGAAGCCATCGTTTACGCTGGAGCAGAAAAACGGCTCCGTGATTGCCACCGGGAAAGGGAATTACTTCTACCTGTGGCAGAAAAGGGATGAAAAGGGCAACGTCACCGCGCTAAACGACCACGGCAGCCAAATCCCCGCCGAGACGGCCATTGGCAGCTGGACCTATATCTGTACCGCCGTTGACGAGGCCGGACAGACCACCGGCCCTGTGGAGACGACGGTTTCTGTCACCGGCTGCGAAAGCAAGGCGGTCCTCGGCCCCATTACCGGGGTTGCCGTTGGCGCGCGCTTTTCCGAGGACACAGCCAAAACCCTGTCCTGCCTCCCCGCCGTAACCGAGGGCGCCTGCAACCTGACAACCCACAGCCCGGCGGCAGGCCACGGCTACAGCGTGGCTTGGACAGGAAACTGGAAGGATGTTCCCGGCGTCAGCTTTGACAACGGCCAGCTTACGATAACGGCAAAGGACCTGCCGGAGGCAGAAGCCACCGTTACCATTACCGCCACCCTGACACAGGACGGCAAAGCAGTAACCCCCGGCCAGACCCAGTCGGTTTCCTTTACCGTTCAGAAGCCCCCGGCAGAGAGCAGCAGCTCCTCCAGCGACACCACCTCTAATCCGGACAGCAGCTCCGGCAATTCCTCCAGCGACACTACCTCCAAGCCTGACAGCAGCTCCGGCAGTTCCTCCAGCGACACTACCTCTAATCCGGACAGCAGCTCCGGCAGTTCCTCCAGCGACACCACCTCCAAGCCTGACAGCAGCTCCGGTAACTCCTCCAGCGACACTACCTCTAATCCGGACAGCAGCTCCGGCAGCTCCTCCAGCGACACCACCTCTAATCCGGACAGCAGCTCCGGCAGTTCCTCCAGCGACACTACCTCCAAGCCGGACAGCAGCTCTGGCAATTCCTCCAGCGACACTACCTCCAAGCCGGACAGCAGCTCCGGCAGTTCCTCCAGCGACACTACCTCCAAGCCGGACAGCAGCTCTGGCAATTCCTCCAGCGACACCACCTCCAAGCCGGACAGCAGCTCCTCCGCCGATCAGCCGGTCTGCCATGCCGAACCCCAAGCGGTGGCCATCAGCGGCGGACAGGACCGCATCGACGAGAAGACCGGCAGCTCGATTCACTATACCGCCACCGCCGACTTTGGCCTTGTGCCGGACTGCACCCTTGCCGAACACACCAGCGGCGTGGGCAAGGCCCACGACTACACCGTCACCTGGTCCCTGGCCGGGGGCGGGGACTTTGCCCGGGTGGACAGCGCCGGGAATGTCATCATCAACCCGGAGAAGCTGCCCCTCTCCGAGACCAAGCTGACCCTGACCGCCACCCTCTCCAAGGCCGGGGATGTGGCCCGGGGCGGAGTTCGGACAGCGGCCAAGGAGATCATCGCGGCGCGAAGCGACGTCTGCAACTACAAGGGAACGGTCCAGGTTACGGCACCCCAAGATTACATCACCTTTACCAGCGAGGACGAAAAGAAGGGGCTTTGGGAAAAGAGCGAAACCCTTAGCGCGGCTGTCACAACAACCTCCCAGGACTGCGGCGTCACCCCCGCCCACGACCACAAAAAGCTGCTGTGGCAGGTGGACTCCCCCTGCGCGGTACTGTCTGCCCAGGAAACCGACCTGAACGGCAGCGTGAAGGTGACGGTGGATTACCGCAAGGTCCCCAAGATGCAAAGCGAGGTCAAGGTGACTGCAACCATCAAGGATACCAACATCAGCAATACCTTTACACTGCGGGTAAACCGCCCGCAGATGTGCCAGGTGCTGGTGGAAAAGGTTACGGTGAGCGGCGGAAACAGCCTTAGTGTCGCCGCAAACCGGCTGGTTCAGCATACCTATACCGCCGCCAGGACCTACGATAAGGGCATCTGCGATATGCCCGGCCACAGCGAAAAGAACGGCCACGGCGAAACCATCAGCTGGCGGATTACCAAGGGCGCAGTCGCCGGGATTACCCTGGACGAGAACGGCAGGCTGACGGTGGACGGCAGCAAGCTGAGCAACGGAAAGAGCTACGACATCACCATCACCGTAACGGCGGACAGCAAGTCCGCCGAATACCCGGTCAAAATCACCTGCACCGCCCCCCTCCCGGAGAGCGACTCGGACGACAACGACGACCGGGAGTGGGAGGACCTGGAGGACAAGATCGACGACGCCCGCCGGGGAGATACCGTCAAGCTGAGCCTGGGGGACAACGTGGATGTGCCCTTCTACATCTTTGACAGCCTCCGGGGCCGGGACGTCACCCTCCAGATCAAAGCGGGCAAGGGCTACACCTGGACCGTCAACGGCAAATCGGTAAAGAAGATCCCCTCCTACCAAATCTACATCCCCCTGGATATCGAGAGCTACAGCAACAGCAAAATGGAGAAGCTTTGCCGGGACAGCGATGTCAAGAGCTTCCGCCTCCGCCACAAGGGCAGCTTTTACGCCGATATGAAGCTGAGCGTCGACCTGGGACAGGGCCGGGCCAGCAAAACCATGTACCTGTACAGCTACGACGAGGACCGCAATAAGCTTACCTACTGCTCCAGCGCCAAGGCCGACGGCTACGGCGAGGTGTCCTTTGTCCTCACCAAGAGCCTGGGGACCTATGTCATCACCAGCAAGGCCCTCTACGGCGAAAGCCCTGTCACCAGCGGCGGCGGGGCGGTAGGCGGCGGCGGCATCACCACCATCTACCCGCCCACCGCGCCGGTAAGCCCAGCGCCGGTGCCCCCCGCCAGCAGCAGCTCCGAGAGCTCCTCCAGCTCCAGCGAAAGCAGCAGCGAGGATAGCGGCGTTTCCATCCCGCCTCCCCCCTCCCAGCCCTCCTCGGTGTCCGCCCAGCCCACCGATACCCCGGTGGAGCCGGAGAAGGACAGCTTCCCGGTGCTGGTGCCCGTCCTCATCCTCTGCATCGCGGGTGTCATCACCGCCACCGCCCTCATCGTCCGCGGCGGCAGGGGCAAGAGCGAGGAGGAGGAAGGCTGACCGCAGCCCTTCCCCCCGCAAACCAAAGCAGCAACAAAGGGGATACCGTGAATAACCACGGTATCCCCTTTTTTCTGCGCGGAAGCCGGTCTGTTCCCAAAAGGGTTACAGGCTACCCAGGCTCCCCCTGCGCCCGCAGGCGCGTCCAGGCGCAGCCGCCGTAGGCGGCTTTTAGCACCTGGAAAAACCTTGTAATACAGCAACTATTCCGGTGTTTTTTCGCCTTGCAGGGCGGAAAAATCCCTGCCAATCCGGCCCACCGGGAGATCTTGAACAGGCTCTTAGCGCCCCGCCGCCGGGGCTTCTCCCCCCGGGCAGGCCTCCTTTTTCTTCACCTCTGCGGCGATGAGCTCCACCGCCTCCTGGATCAGCCGGCCCAGGTTCAGGTCCTGCACCCCCACCACGATGTTGTCGCAGTGGTTCACCGGGATCAGGATGCGCTTTGCCCGGCTCTGACCCACGGCTGCCGCCATGGCGGGGGTGATCTCCCCCAACAGGGCGTCGGCGATGACGATGCCCAACGGCCCCGCGATGATATCCGCCCGGCGGCAGCCCACCACCACGGCGTTTTCTCCGGTGGCCCCCCGGTCCGCCCCCGCCCGGAGCATGGCGGCGGTGGCGGCGCTGTTGCTCCCTACCGCCGTGACCAAAAGCCCCGGGACGCTCTTCTTCACCGACGCCGCCAGCTGCCGGCCAATGCCGCCCCCCTGGGCGTCGATAATCAGCAACTCCATCCTCCGCCGCCTCCCTTCTCCTCCCGGCCCTTCTCCAGCCCGAACATGGCCCGGCAAAGGGCGGTGCCGGTGCCGGTGCGGAAAATCTGCTCCAGCACCGCCTCCGCCTCCTCCTTGCCGGCGCCGTCCTCGTAGAGGTTTACCAAAAAGTCCGCCTCCACCAGGATCCGGTAGTCCTCCCCCTGGATGCTGTGATAGGTGTGGTGGTGCCCCACCAAAAAGCAGACCCGGCGGACCATTTCCTCCGGGAAGCCCAGCCCCGTCAGCATGGCCTCCGCTGCCGGGGGGCCCAGCTCCTCCTGGAGCCGGGGGGTGCTGCGGCCAAAGCGCTCCTCCGCCGGCCGGATGCCGATGTCGTGGACCAGGGCGGCGGCCTCCAGCGTCTCCAGGGCCTCCCCGGCCAGCCCCTCTATCCGCCCGATGTGCCGGGCCAGGGCGTGGACCTTGACGAAGTGCTGGATCCGCCGGGGGTCCCCGGCGTTGTGCTTGGTCATCTCCCCAAGGAGAAGGTCAAGACGGTTCATCGCTACCAATCCTCCCGAACATAAAAATGGGGCCGCCTTCCTTAGAAGCTGTACCAATAGCCGCCGCACGCATCTTGACGGCAAATTTTCCGCCTGCCGATGCCAAAAAATCTTGAAATACACACAGTATTCCTGCGCTTTTTTGGCATCGGCAGTCAAAAAATTTGCTCGCCAATCTGCGCACTTCAGCTATTGGTAC
>JAAWGY010000144.1 GCA_022795575.1 Angelakisella sp.
AGGTTTCAGCGGCCTTGCGGGGGGAGCGTTATGGCCCGCTCCCTCCTTCCGGTTGGCCTGATAAGGTGCCTCCGGCGGATCTGATTCCCTGCGGGGGGAACGGTATGGGATCGCTTGCTGGTTTGTAGCTATGTTTGGTTGTGGCGAAGGCGGCAAACTGCCATTGGCCCCATCCTCACCCAAATACCACTGTTTTTAGCACCGCGGCTTTACGGCCTGTAACAGAACGGCAGGGCCTGTGCCAAAAGCACAAGCCCTGCCATAAATTGTTACTCCAAAGGGCTGCGCCAGCACCCCCCACGGCCAACCGCCGCAGGCGGCTCTTGGGCCGTTGGAAAAATCCCTGCCAAGGCGCACCGGGAGAACCGAACAGGCGTTTAGGGGATCTGGATGCCCTCGTCCAGCCTTACCGGCGTGGTTTCTCCGGTATCCATCGATTTCAGCAGCCCCTCGCCCTTTTGCAGCTCGTCCTCCCCGATGACCACCACATACCGGGCCTTTAGCTTGTTGGCGTACTTCATCTGTGCCTTTAGCGACCGTCCCATCAGGTCGCACTGGGCGGAGATCCCCCGCTCCCGCAGCAGGCTTGCCAGCCGGAAGGCCCGGACTCCCGCCGACTCGCCCATCGAGGCAAGGTAGACCTGGCACGGCTCCTCCGGCGGGAAGCCGCAGCCCTCCGCCGTCATGGTGGCCAGCAGCCGCTCCAGGCCCATGGCAAAGCCGATGCCCTCGGTGGGGTTGCCGCCCAGCTCCTCGATGAGCCCGCCGTACCGCCCGCCGCCGCCGCAGACCACCCGCTCCCCGTTGGGGGAGGTGTGGACCATCTCAAAGACGGTTCGGGTGTAGTAATCCAGCCCCCGGACGATGGTGGGCTCCACCCGGTAGGGGATGCCCGCCTCGGTCAGCCGGGCCTGTACCTCCCGGAAGTGCTCCTGGCAATTGTCACAGAGGTAATCCAAAATGCTGGGCGCCCCCGCCGCGATCCGCTGGTCCTCCGGGTTTTTGCAGTCCAGCACCCGCAGCGGGTTCTTTTCCAGCCGCTCCAGGCAGGTGCCGCAGAGCTGGCCCCGGTAGCGGTCAAAATACTGGATGAGGGCCTGGGTGTACCTTTTCCGGCACTCCCTACAGCCCAGGGAGTTGATCTCCAGCACCACGCTCCCCAGCCCCACCTCCTTGAGGCAGTGGTAGGCCAGGGCCAAAATCTCGCTGTCCGCCGCCGGGGACGCGGCGCCGTAAAGCTCCACCCCAAACTGGTGGAACTCCCGGTACCGCCCGCTGCCCGGCTTTTCGTAGCGGAAGCAGGTGATGTTGTAGCTCACCTTCAGGGGCAGGGCGTCCCCCAGCAGGCCGTGCTCCAGGGCGGCCCGGGCCACCCCCGCCGTCCCCTCCGGGCGCAGCGTGACGCTCCGGTCCCCTTTGTCGGTAAAGGTGTACATCTCCTTTTGCACCACGTCGGTGGTGTCCCCCACCGACCGGCTGAACAGCTCGGTATGCTCAAAGGTGGGGATGCGGATCTCCCGGAACCCGTACCGGGCCGCGGTGCGCAGCAGGGTGGATTCCAGGTACTGCCACCTGCCGCTCTCGGACGGCAGGATATCCTTGGTGCCCCGGGGGGCGGTGGTCAGGTACGCCATTTTTCGTAGCCTCCGTTAAGTCAGTAGGAGTATGATTGGGTGGGGTTGGGGTTGACGATATCCCGCCAATCCAGATCCCCGTGCTCCAGGGCGTGGATCAGCGCCTCTGCCGAGGCGATGTTGGTGGCGAAGGGGATGTTGTAGACGTCACAAAGCCGCAGCAGGCTGGCCTCGTCCGGCTCCCCCAGCTTGGCGTTGGGGTCCCGGAAGAACATCAGCAGGTCGATCTCGTTGCAGGAGATGCGGGAGCCGATCTGCTGATCGCCCCCCTGGGAGCCGGCCATAAAGCGGACGATCCGCAGGCCGGTGGCCTCGGATACCAGCTTGCCGGTGGTGCCGGTGGCGCAGAGGTTGTGGCGGCTGAGGATGCCGCAGTAGGCGATGCAGAACTGAACCATCAGCTCCTTTTTGGCGTCGTGGGCGATGAGGGCGATGTTCATAGGTCTTTCCCTTCTTTCTCGAAACAATACCGGTAAATTCTCTTTTTTTCCTTTCTTTTTGCAAGGGGGAAACGGTAAAAGCCTGCGCCGGCTCTCCCGGCGCGGCGGATGGATCGTGATTTTCCGCGCCGTACCGGCCCGGTCAGGGATAGAGCACCAATTCTGCCCGCTCCCCCAGCAGCCGCCGGGCAATGGCGTCCAGCTCCCGGCCGGCCAGCGTCTCCGGGGCCTCCCCGCCGGGGGGCGGCAGGCCTCCCGGCTGCTCCGGGACGGCGCCCAGAAGCTGCACGCCGGCCTGGTCGATGACGTCGTCCAGGTCCCGGATGGCCGGGGTGGGGAGAAAATCCCGGGGGATGCGGTTGATGATGAGACGCTGGTTGGCCAGCCCCTGGCGGGCCAGCAGGGCGGAGACCTTGGCGGCGCACCGGGCGGCGGCCTCCTCGGGGGTGGTAACGACCAACGCCAGCCCCGCCTGGCGGGCCAGCAGCTCCTCCATGGGGCCAAAGCCCCCGGCGCAATCGGCCAGCACAAAGTCCCAGCGGCGGTCCGCCCAGCGGCAAAGGGCGTCAAGGCGGTCCTCCGCCGGCAGATATTCGGGGTCGGAGGGGGCCAGCATCACCCGCAGGCCGCTGGGCTCGTGGGCCTGGATGGCCTCCCCCAGGCTGCACCGCCCCTCCAGGGCGTCAGAGAGATCATAGACGGCTTGGCCGGGGAGCCCCAACAGGATGTCCATGCACCGGAAGCCCCGGCAGGCCTCCAGCACCAGCACCCGCTTCCCCCGCCGTGCCAGGGCGGCGGCCAGGTGGGCACAGACCGCGGAACGGCCTACCCCCCCCTTTCCGGAGGCGAAAATAATCATTTCCGCCAAAACCACCACCCCTCATCCAAGTAAAATTGTGATACTACTGTATAGTGTATCACAAATCACCGGGAGAAGGAAGAGGGTTTTCCAATTTTTTTCCAGTTGCGGAGGATTTTTTTATTGCCAGAGAATCTGGTGCTTTTTTTGTCATCCGGGGCGGGAAAATCCCCCCCAAAGGGGCCCGTTCCTTTTGACTCCGCCTACCTTCCCATGCTATAATAGCAAACAGCCATCAGACTGAGCACAAGGAGGTTATTCCCATGAAATTAGCGGAAGCCCTTGCCCTGCGCAGCGACCTGCAAAAGCGCGCCATGCAGCTGCAAAGCCGCCTGAACAACAACGCCAAGGTCCAGGAGGGGGAGACCCCGGCCGAGGATCCCCAGGCCCTTTTGGCCGAGCTGGACACCGTGATGGAGGAGCTGGAGTCGATCATCGCCCGGGTAAACCTTACCAACAGCGCCCCGTTGGCCGAGGGGGGCAGCATCACCGCCCTGCTGGCCCGCCGGGACTGCCTGAGCCGCAAGGCGGAGATCCTGCGGGGCTTCCTGGCCTCCGCCAGCTCCCTGACAAGCCGCGCCACCCGGGGGGAGATCAAGATCCACAGCACCGTCAAGGTGGCCCCGCTGCAAAAGCGGGTGGACGCCCTCTCCAAGGAGCTGCGGGAGCTGGAAACCCGCATCCAGGGCCTCAACTGGACTACCGAGCTGCTTTAAGCGCCTATTCAGAATCTCCCGGTGCGCCGGGAGGCTTTGCAGCTGCGCAAAGGACCAAAACGCTGGTAGTTTCTCCAAAAGGGTGGGCGTATCTCTGGCGGCTGAGAATGAGCCGCTCCTCGGTAATGTGCCCGGGGCGCGCATCGGGTTCGATCCCCGGTAGATAAAAAGGCCCAGCACATGGCACACAGGCACCCTTACCATCAATCACGCACAACCGCGCGCCAGCTTTTGAGGAAACGAGGGCGGGAACGGGGTATGCGTTTTTGGTTCTGGCGCAGACTGCGGCATCCAACCAATTTTCCGGAGAAGGAGGGGTTGCGGGATGAAACAGAGAGGCCGGCTTTCGGGGCTGCTTTTACTGCTGCTGCTCCTGGTTGGCCTTGCCCTGATGGGGGCGGGGATCACCCGGCGGGACTATGTGGCGGAGTGGGAGCTGCCCGGCTACTGCCTCTACGAAAGGGCGGATGAGCTTTCGGTGACGGTGCGCCGCCACCGGGGGGAGCTGCTGGAGCGGGTGGTCTGCCTCACCCCCCGGGCGGAGGAGAGCGCCCTGGAGATTGGGTGGCGCTCCATGGTCTATTGGGGCTACCGGGGGGCCGTTCCCTTTGCCTCCAGCTACCCCTATGGGGAGGACGCGCCCAAAATGCACCAGGCGGACAAGGATAACTACCGCCGGGCAAAGACCTTTACCATGCTGGGCCGGGATTTTACGGTGCGGATTGTTGTCACCGACAGCGCCGGGACCGTTCTTTGGCAGAAGAGCTACCACCTGTGACGCTTTTTGCGCCTGTCACGGTAAAATCCGCCTGGTTTCCACTTTACACTGTCCCAAAAAGATGTTAGAATAATACTTGGCCTGCAAGGGAACCGAAAAGTCGCGTTTTTTCGGTTCCTTTGTATGAGAAAGAGCAAATAAGAAAAACAGGGAGGAACAAAAAGAATGGCAAGAAAAATGAAAACAATGGACGGAAATAACGCCGCCGCCCATGTTTCCTACGCGTTTACCGACGTTGCCGCCATTTACCCCATCACCCCCTCTTCCGTGATGGCAGAGGTTTCCGACAAGTGGTCGGCGGATGGGCGCACCAACATCTTTGGCGAGCGGGTCAAGGTTGTGGAGATGCAGTCCGAGGCCGGCGCCTCCGGTACCGTCCACGGCTCTCTGGCGGCCGGCGCCCTTACCACCACCTTCACCGCTTCCCAGGGCCTGCTGCTGATGATCCCCAATATGTACAAGATGGCCGGCGAGCTGCTCCCCGGTGTCATCGATGTTTCCGCCCGCTGCGTCGCCTCCCACGCCCTGAACATCTTCGGCGACCACTCCGACGTCTACGCCTGCCGCCAGACCGGCTTTGCCATGATGTGCGAGAGCAGCGTGCAGGAGGTCATGGACCTCACCGCCGTTTCCCACCTTGCCGCCATCAAGGGCCGGGTCCCCTTCCTGAACTTCTTCGACGGCTTCCGCACCTCCCACGAGCTGCAGAAGATCGAGGTCTGGGACTATGACGACCTGAAGGAAATGGTGGACATGGACGCCGTGGACGCCTTCCGGAGCAACGCCCTCAACCCCGAGCACCCCGTCCTCCGTGGTACCGCCCAGAACGGCGACATCTTCTTCCAGGCCCGGGAGTCCTGCAACCCCTTCTATGAAGCCCTCCCCGCCGTTGTGGAGGAGTACATGAACAAGGTCAACGCCAAGATCGGCACCAACTACGCCCTGTTCAACTACTACGGCGATCCCGCTGCCGAAAACGTCATCATCGCCATGGGCTCCATCTGCGAGACCATCGACGAAACCATCGATTACCTCAACGCCAAGGGGGGCAAGTACGGCCTCGTCAAGGTCCGGCTGTACCGTCCCTTCTCCCAGAAGCACCTGCTGGCGGCGCTGCCGGATACCGTCAAGGTTATCTCGGTGCTGGACCGCACCAAGGAGCCCGGCTCCCTGGGCGAGCCCCTCTTCCTGGATGTTGTCGCCGCCCTGAAGGGCACCAAGTTCGAGTCCATCCCCGTCTACGGCGGCCGGTACGGCCTGGGCTCCAAGGACACCACCCCCGACCAGGTGATTGCCGTCTACAAGAACGCCGCCGCGGCCCAGCCCAAGGAGCGGTTCACCATCGGCATCGATGACGACGTCACCTTCCTTTCCCTCACCCCCGACGAGAGCCCCAACACCGCCCCCGCCGGCACCACCGCCTGCAAGTTCTGGGGCCTGGGCTCCGACGGCACCGTGGGCGCCAACAAAAACTCTATCAAGATCATCGGCGACCACACCGATATGTACGCCCAGGCGTACTTTGAGTACGACTCCAAGAAGTCCGGCGGCCTGACCATCAGCCACCTGCGCTTCGGCTCCACCCCCATCCACTCCACCTACTACATCAACAAGGCCAACTTTGTCGCCTGCCACAACCCCGCCTACATCGGCAAGTACGACATTGTGGAGGACCTGGTGGACGGCGGTACCTTCCTGCTCAACTGCGGGTGGGATCTGGCCGAGCTGGAGGAGCGCCTGCCCGGCAAGGATAAGCGCTACATCGCCACCCACGGCATCAAGCTGTACACCATCGACGGCGTCAGCATCGGCAAGGAGCTGGGCCTGGGCACCCGCATC
>JAAWGY010000145.1 GCA_022795575.1 Angelakisella sp.
CTGGGGAGTTTCGCTCCTGCGGGAGCGACCAGGGCCTGCGCGGCCCTGGACCTGCGGCCCGGTAGCCCGGGCGGGCACAACCTGTGGGACAGGCTGCTGCTTACTCCTCTTCGCCAAACTTGCTGTCAATCAGGGCAATCAGGCTGTCTACCGCCTCAACCTCATCATCACCCTTGGCAACAATCTCCACTTCCTCCCCCTGGGCCAGCCCCAACGCCAGCAGCATCACAATCGACTTGGCATTGGCATCCTCATCCTCGCTCAGCTTCTTAATGGTAATCCGGGAGCTGAACTTGCTGGCCATAGCAATAAACTCCGACGCCGGCCGGGCGTGCAGCCCAGTCTTGTTCTTGATGGTCGTGCGCTTCTTGTACATAGTGATCTCCTCCGCTTTCCACTGATATTTTATTATGGCTTTACAAGCAGCCCGCTTATAAAAGCGGCGCCAGCTCAGCTTTCAGGTATTCCTCTACCTCGCCGTGGGTGGTAAGACTCTGTGCCTTGCCCGCCAGCTCCCGGGCCTTCTCCATGGTCAGCCCGGAAAGCATTTTCTTGATCCGTGCCACCGAGGCCAGCCCCATGCTAAGCTTGCTCATCCCAAGCCCCACCAGTACCGCCGCGGATAACGGGTCTCCCCCCATCTCGCCGCAAACACTGACCGGCTTGCCCTCCTTGGCAAAGGAGCTGACCACATACCCGATGAGCCGGAACAGCGCCGGATGGCAGCCCTGGTAGTATTCCCGCAGCGCCGGGTTCATCCGGTCCACCGCCGTGGCGTACTGGGTGAGGTCGTTGGTGCCAATGCTGGCAAAGTCTACCTCCTTGGCCGCCATGTCCGCCACCAGGGCGATGGAGGGAATCTCTATCATGATGCCAATCTTAACCGACGGGCTGTAGGGAATCCCCTCGGCGTCCAGCTGGGCCTTGGCCTGCTCCACAAACCCCTTGGCCCGGCGGATGTCGTCCATGCTCCCCACCATGGGGAACATGATCCACAGGTTGCCGTGAACCGAAGCCCGCAGCGCCGCCCGCAGCTGGGTAAGGAATACCTCCGGCATGGTAAAGCAGAGCCGCAGCGCCCGGTTGCCCAAAAAGGGGTTCTCCTCCACCGGCAGCTCCATACACTGGAGCTTCTTGTCCCCGCCTATGTCCAGCGTCCGCAGTGTCACCGGCCGGTCCCCAAATGCGGTGAGGATCTTTTTGTAGATTTCGTACTGCTCCTCCTCGGTGGGCAGCTGCTCCTTGCCCATGTAGATGAATTCGGTGCGGAACAGCCCCACCCCGTCGGTGTATTTTTCCCCGGCAAGCTCCTGGTCGCTGGCCGAACCTACGTTGAGGTGTACCGGAACCAGCGTTCCGTCGGCCATCCTGGGCTCCACCGCCAGGAATTTCTTCTCCTCGGCGCGGCGCTGTAAAAAGGCCTCCCGCTTTTTGGCAAAGTTCTCCTTTACCGCCGGGTCCGGGTCGGGGATCAGCAGCCCCTCCACCGCGTCCACCGCCAGCTCCTGGCCGTGGGCCACCTTGTCCATAACCCCCTCCACCCCTAACAGCGCCGGGATCTCGTAGCTGCGGGCGATGATGGCGCTGTGGGAGGTGGCGCCCCCTACCTCGGTGACAATGGCCAGGACGTTCTTCCGGTCCAGCGTCGCGGTGTCCGAGGGGAGCAGGTCGTGGGCCACCACCACCGCGGGGCCGTCCAGGGCGGCAAGGTTCTTTTCCGCCACGCCGGCGGCCACCCGCAGCAGGCGGTTCTTGACGTCCCGCATATCCGCCACCCGCTCCCGGATCAGGGCATCCTTGGCCTTGCCCAGGAGCTTGATGAATTTCTCGTAGACCTTGTGTACCGCCCATTCCGGGGTCATGCAGTCGTAGCTGATCTTGTCCCGGATCTCCTCGTCCATGGCCACGTCAAAGAGGATGTCCTGGTGGGCGGCAAAGATCTTGGCCTTGTCCCCGTCCCCGGAGGCCTCCAGGCGCTGGCGGATAGCCTCCAGCTCCCTCTTGGCCCCCTCCAGCATCTCCTCGTACCGGGCGATGGCCTGGGGCGCCTCCGCCTCGGGGATCTCCCCCTCCGCTACCTCCGGAGCATAGGGCTGGTACAGGTAGGCCTTCCCCACCGCGATCCCCTCGGATACCGGGTTCCCTCTGTATTCCATGTTCTTCTCCTCCGTTTCTTGCAGCAATGTAATTACCTGGTCCAGCTGCCGGACGCAGCCGAACAGGATTTCAGACAGTTCCGGGCCGGGCTCCACCAAATCCGGCACCATGACAGGCCGCATCCCGGCCCGGTGAGCGGCCAGGATGCCGTTGGGGCTGTCCTCTAAGACGATGCAGCCGCCGGGGTCCGCCTTCAGGCGGCGGGCCGCCTCCAAAAAGATATCCGGCGCCGGCTTGGACCGCTGCACCATGTCCCCAAAGACCATGGCGTCCATATAGGGGGCGATGCCTCCCTTCTCCAGCATGGGCAGCGCCGAGGCGGCGGAGGTGGAGGAGGCCACCCCGCAGGGGATGCCCCGCTCCCGCAGCCAGTTTAGCAGCGGGAACAGCCCGGGCTTTACCGGCACGGGGCTTTGCAGGAGATACTGGTCCCACAGCTCCCGGCACCGGGCGCGCAGGGCGTCGATGGGGTAGCCCGGGCCGTACTGCTCCAGCTGGATCTGCCGGACGGTGGCGGAGTTTTTGCCCATCACCAGGGGGGTCAGGTCCCGGAAGGGGATGCCCTGCTCCCGGTGTGCCTGCCGCTCAAACTCCAGGCTGATCCGCTCGGTGTCCAGCATCAGGCCGTCCATATCAAAGATGACAGCGTCGATGGTCATACCACAGGTTCCTTTCCGCGGCTTTTCACACACTGAACAAGCCGTTTTCTCCAAAACGGTTATAACAATAGTTTACCAGATCTTTCTGGATTTTGGAAGGTCTTTTGTGTCTTTTTTCACCCTGCCGGAGGGAATCGTCCCCGGCCAGCATCCTTCTGCCCCGGGATAACGGCCGGAGCCGGCGCTTTGCCACCATCCGGCCGCAAAATTTCGTCCCCCTCGTGTTGCATTTTTCCCCATGGTGGGATACAATAAATGTTGAAAACCGGCGAACCGGTACCTCGTTGTATCAACAGAGAAATTTACGGCGGTGTCGTTGGCAGCGCGCAGCTGCCGTGACACCGCCGGGAGAAGGGGAGAACCGCGTATGGCTCAGGGACAGTATGAGGAGCGCCGCCCCCGGCGGCGCAGCAGAAGACGGCGGAGAAGCTCCGGGGGGATCATCCTGCTGGGGCTGCTGGCCACGGTGGTCATCCTGGCCGGAGCCGGGTATTTTTACTATACCGGCGAGGTAAACGGTTCCTCCAGCCGGCCCAAGACCGCCCAGGTGGAGATCCCCCAGGGGGCCGGCACCGCCGAGATTGCCGCCCTGCTCAAGGAGGCCGACGCGGTAGGCAACGACCTTATCTTCCGCTTTTACTCCAAGTACGTGGCCAAGGCCGACGGCAGCTACCAGTACGGCAGCTTTACCCTCTCCCCCCGGGACGGGTACGACAGCATCATCCAGGAGTTACAGCAGGTGCAGCAGCGGCTGGAGACCGTCACCGTCACCTTCCCCGAGGGCTACAACGCCTTCCAGATGGGGGACGTTTTGGAGGATGCCGGCCTCTGCACCCGGGAGGAGTTCCTCACCGCCCTGAAGGAGCACAGCTTTGATGTCGGCTTTATCGGGGAGGTCAGCAGCGATCCCCTGAAGCTTATCCCCCTGGAGGGCTTCCTCTTCCCGGATACCTACGAGCTCTACGCCGACGAGGCGGTGGATTCCATCATCCTGCGGATGCTCCGCAACTTTGAGAAGCGGGTCTGCACCCCAGAGAACCGCCAGGCCATGGCGGAGCGGGGCTACACCCTGGAGGAGCTGGCCACCTTTGCCTCCATTATTCAGAAGGAATCGGCCAGCGTGGCCGAGATGTACAACGTCTCCTCGGTCTTTACCAACCGCTTGGCGGCGGGGTCGGAGTACCCCCGGCTGGAATCCTGCACCACCAACAACTTCATCAACGACTACATCACCCCCTACTTTGGCGGCAGCCCCTCCCAGGAGGTGCTTACTGCCTACGACACCTACGACCGCAGCGGCTTCCCGGTGGGGGCCATCGCCAACGCCGGGGCCGACGCCTTCGACGCCGCCCTCCACCCGGAAAAGAACACCCTGGACGGGACCTACTACTTTTTCGTTACCGACGTGGAGTACACCCACTACTACGGCCGCACCTTCCAGGAGCACCTGCAAAACATCGAAAAGGCCAAGGCGGTAAACCGCCGCTACGGCATCGAGGGGCTGATTTCGTGACCGGTCCCGCCTGGGAAAAGCTGTCCCCCGGGTTCTACCTCCGGGACACGGTGGAGGTAGCCCGGGACCTGTTGGGGCGGTATCTGGTCCGGCAGACGCCGGCGGGGCTCCTCTGCTGCCGCATCACCGAAACCGAGGCCTACTGCGGCCCCCGGGATTCCGCCTGCCACTCCTGCAAAAAGGCGTCCAACGGCCAAACAGGCCGCACCAACGTCATGTACCGGGACGGGGGGCTGGCCTACATCTACCTTATTTACGGGATGTACTGCTGCTTTAACGTTGTCACCCGGCCGGAGGGGGAACCGGAGGCGGTGCTGATCCGCAGCGCCCAGCCCGTCGCCGGCCGGGAGGAGATGGCCCAAAACCGCGGGATGGCGGGGGAGATCCGGGAGCGGGCCCTCCTCACCGGGCCGGGGAAGCTCTGCCAGGGGATGGCCATCGACCGGGGGCTCTACGGCGAGCCGCTGTGGGGCGGGCGGCTCTGGCTTGCCCAAGGGGAGCCGGTGCCGGAGGCGGAGACCGCCGCCACCCCCCGGATCAACGTGGACTACGCCGGGGAGGCGGCAGGCTGGCCCTGGCGGTTTGTGGAGAAGGGGAGCAGGTTCCTTTCGGCGCGGTATCGGGGGTAGGTTTTTGTGGAAAAGCCTTGTCAGAATATGGCGAAGATGGTAAAATGAGGGTGGCGCTGCCATCTGCGGTAGGCGGTCAGCTCCCCTTCTCCTCTCACTCCAGCCCCAGGCGAACGCCCGGGGGAGCGCAACTCTTTTTATTTCCCCCGGAGGTTATCGAAGGGGGGTGACAGTGTGGTTACATATGAGGGGCTGTTTCAGTTCTGCATTGTGATCATTAGCGTCATTGGGCTTGTTTTAGCCTTTTACAATAAAAAGAAGTAGCCGCCACCTTCCCAAAGCGTACGGCAACTTCTTTTTAGCCTCGGGGAGCTAACCGTCTATCGGCAGCGCCACCCCTATGGTTTTATTATACCATCCGCCCCCTGCTAATGCAAGGGGCTTTTTTTCATTATATTCTTTGGTGCGGTATCGGGAGTAAGGACGATTCGTTAAGCCTTCCTCTCAATTTCCTGTTTTTCCTTGATTTCCTCGGCACATCTTTGATAAAATTCCTCCAGACTCATGTCAAGAATTGTAATTATTACTTTGTCTCTTGATTCGCTGGAATCTCTATTTAGATATATTTTTTTATTGACACAAAGGACCAGAAAAAAAAGCAACAACGCAGTACACATTCCCACCCATGCGTCCGGAGGAAATGCACGATAATTACTTCCATAGGTTTCAACGGTTGCTATAACCATACCAATCAAAGAAGCCCCTGCAAGAAGTGAAGAGCTTGCCGTGTTGATAAACCATCCAAAATCCCGGCAAGTTGTTTGGTAAACAGCTGTATGCTTAGGATCTTTATTTAATCTCTCCCAATGTATGTCATCCCGCTTTGATTCAAAGAAAATTCTTATGTAGGTTGACATTCTTTCAACTGCCAAATGACCACTATTTATCATCGATTGAAACGAAATCAAAACCAAAAAAGAAAGCAGAAATACCCAACGCTGTTGAAAAGCAAATGTCACCATTATAAAATAGACACTGTACATACAGTGACGGCTACTTCTCATTCCATCTTCGCAATGTATAATTGAATCTCTTAGGGCTTTATACACCATATCACTTTCTTTTAACATCTACAAACACCCACCTACAAATTTGTTATTGTTAAAGCACAAGGGGCACCGCCTTTCGGCGGTGCCCCTTGCTGCCCCCGCCGGGGGCTGGGCATTGTTGTAAGAATGGATAAACCGTACCAGAAAAACTTACTGGAGCAGCTGGAGAACAGACTGGGGCTGCTGGTTGGCCTGGGCCAGCATGGCCTGGGCGGACTGAACCAGGACGTTCATCTTGGTGTAGTTCA
>JAAWGY010000146.1 GCA_022795575.1 Angelakisella sp.
AACACCTTTTTTTAATTTTTTTGCATTTTTTTGGAAAACGCCCCGGCTTGGCCTTTTTAAGCCAAGCTTTGGCCCCCTAAGCGTGCCCGGTGGTCCCGGCGGCTGGTGGCGTCAGCGCTTGGGGGGCTCTCCCCTAACGCCGCCCGTACCGCTTGGGCCTGGTTCTTTTATATAATAGGTAGCAGCCTCCATCTTAACGCCCGGTTACTCAACACTTGGTTGGGCGGCTGGCCCTGCTTGGGGGGAACGGAGTGGGACGGGCTTGCTGGGCTGTTACTATATTTGGTTGTGGGGACGGGCGCATTTGGGGGCCACCAGCCCAAAGCCTTGCCCCCACGCAAAACACAAGCCCCCATCCGCCCCAAAAAACTTCTCCTTGTGCCCCACCCAATAAAGATGTATAATAAACCCAAAACCCGGCGCCGCCAGCACAGGCGCCGGAAAACGGGAGGACAACATGGAACAGCAGCGGTTATCTCTCATTTGGGCGGCGATGCTCCACGACGCCGGCAAGCTCTGCTGCCGGGCCGGCTTGTGGGAGGGCCACGCGCTTTCCGGGGAAGCCCTCCTCCGCCAGACCGGCGCGCCCCCGGCGGCGCTGGAGGCGGTGCGGTATCACCATGCCGCCAGCCTCCGGGAGGCCGGCCTGCCGGGGGATTCCCCCGCCTACCTCCTGTGGGCCGCCAACCGCATCGCCGCAGGCGGCGGCGAGGACCCGGAGGACGGCGATCCGGAGGCCCCCCTCCTTTCCATCTTTGACCGGCTGAACGGCGAGCCCCAGGGGATGGCCTGCCCTGCCGGAGGGACGGAGCGCCTCACCTACCCGGCCCCGGCGGCGGACTGTCGCCGCAGCCCCGGCTGGTACCGGGAGCTATGGGACCGCCTTGTCCCGAGCCTTGCCGCCCTGCCCCCGGGGGCGGACTCCACGGCCCCGCTGCTGGAGCTCTGCGAGACGCTTTTTTCCGACCTGCCCGCCTCCACCGGCCGGGAGGCGATGGGGGACATCTCCCTCTACGACCACAGCCGGATGACCGCCGCCCTGGCCTGCTGCATCCAGGACTACTGCCGGGAAAAGGGCGTCACCGACTACCGGGCCTTCCTTTTTGAGGGGGAGGCGTCCTTCCGGCAGGAGGATGCGTTCCTCCTCTGCTCCTGCGACTTTTCCGGCATCCAGCGGTTCCTCTACCAGGTGGACAGCGACGGCGCCCTCCGCTCCCTCCGGGCCCGGTCCTTCTTTTTGGAGCTGCTGATGGAACACCAGACCGACGAGCTGCTGGAGCGCTGCGGCCTTTCCCGGGCAAGCCTGCTGTACAGCGGCGGCGGGCACTGCTACCTGCTGCTGCCCAACACCGGGGAGGCCCGGCGGCAGCTGGCGGAGTGGAGCCGTCTGCTCCGACGGTGGCTCATCCGCCACTTCGGGGCCGCCCTCTACCTGGGCTTTGGCTGGCTGGGCTGCTCCGCCAACGACCTCCTCAACCACCCGGCGGAGGCCTCCCCCTACAGCGGCCTTTTCCGCCGCCTCTCGGAGGAGCTGGGCCGGGGGAAGCTCCGGCGGTACAGCCCGGAGGAGCTGGCGCTCCTCAACGCTATGGAGGCGGGGGCGCGGGAGTGCCGGATCTGCGGCAGCGCCGCGGCCAATGGGGAGGAGGACCTTTGCCCCTGGTGCGCCGCCTTCCCCCGTCTGGCCGCCCGGCTGATGGACCCGGACTGCGCCGCGGTGGTGACGGAGAAGCGCCCCGCCGCCCCCTTCCTGGCCCTCCCCGGCCCGGCGGAGGGGCAGGACCTCTACCTCTCCCTCTGTACCCAGGGGGAGGCCCGGGCCATGGGGGCGGACTGCCGCCGGGTTTACCGCAAGGGCCCCTCCCGGGAGCCCTTCCCCCGCTCGGTGCGGATCCACCTGGGGGACTACGCCTACAGCAGCCTGTTGGAGGAGCTGACCGAGGAGGAGGGGATGGCCCGCTCCGGCGTCCTGCGGATGGACGTGGACGGACTGGGACAGGCCTTTATCGGCGGCTTCCGGCGGAAGGAGGCAGAGGACCCGGCGGAGGGGGAGCGGTATGTCACCCTCACCCGGTACATGGCCTTTTCCCGCCAGATGTCCCTTTTCTTTAAGCACCACATCAACGAGATCCTCCGGGGGGAGGGGGAGGACCCCGCCAGGGTGGTGGTGGTCTATTCCGGCGGGGACGACGTCCTCCTGGCAGGCGGCTGGCAGGATGTCATCCGGTCGGCCCAGGGGATCCACCGGGCCTTTCTCCGGTACACCCTCTGCCGCCTCACCATCTCGGGGGGCATCGCCCTCTGCCCGGTGCGGTACCCCCTCTACCTGTCGGCCCAGGAGGCCGGGGCGCTGGAGGAGGACGCCAAGGAGCTGGAGGGCAAAAACGCCGTCTCCCTCTTCCAGCCGGGAACCAACCGGTACCGGTGGGAGGTCTTCGAGCAGCAGGTAGCGGGGGAGAAGCTGGCGCTGCTCCAACGGTTTTTTGCGGAAGAGGCCGACCTGGGCGGCTCCCTGCTGTACCAGCTGCTGGAGCACCTGCGGGAGGACAGCCAGCGGATCAGCATCGCCCGGTACGCCTACCTGCTGGCCCGGCTGGAGCCCCGGAGCAGGGACCCCGAAGGGCAGGCGCTGTACCGGGAGTTCTCCCGGCAGATGTACCAGTGGATCCTGAACCCGGAGGACCGGCGGCAGCTGATCACCGCCGTTTACCTGATGATCTACCAGCGCAGAAGCAGCAAAGGAGGCGCGGCAAGTGGCATATGACAACAGAAGGAACGGCCCAATCCGGGGCGGCTATGGCGGCGGGCAGCGCGGCGGGCCCCCGCCCCTCCCCAAGGCGGCGGAGCCCAAGGCGCTGCCGGAGGATTACGTCACCCTGGCGGAGCAGGCGGTCCAGCAGCTGGACCGCAACAGGGGGGGCCGGTTCACCCTCACCACCAGCAAAATACGCTCCATCCTGGCCATGGTCAGCGAGGTGTACAACGAGGAGATGGCCAGCAGCGCCCCGGACATCTCCGCCGACAGCGCCGCCAAGCTCCGGCGGATCCATGTCCGGCTGGTTTACGAGGCCGGCCGGGAGCCGGCGGTGAAGAACCTGGTGGAGAAGGCGGAGCTGCTGGCCTACCTTAAGGGCATTGGCAGCAGCCGGGAGGCCTTTCTGCGGTACGCAGGGTATCTGGAGGCGCTGACCGCCTACCACCGCTTTTACGGCGGCGATAACTGACAAGCCGTACCAATAACCGCCGCAGGCGCTTGCCGGCTAACGGTACAGCTTCTGCGCAGGGAAGGAGAAGAGGATATGGCAGGAAAATGGATGATCCACGGGGACCTGCGGGTTCTGACGGGGCTGCACATCGGCGGCTCCTCCGGCTTTTCGGCCATCGGCGCGGTGGATAGCCCGGTGGTCCGGGACAAGCGCACCGGCTGGCCCATTGTGCCGGGAAGCTCGCTGAAGGGCAAGCTCCGGGCGCTGCTGGCCCGGAGCCTGGAGGCCCCGGGGGAGGGCCCCCGCAGGCTGGAGGAGGAGCCGGAGGAGCTGCTGCGGCTGTTTGGCTCCGCCCGGCCGGTCCGCCCCGCCCGGCTCCAGGTCTCGGACGCCTTTCTCAAAAACAAGGAGGCCTTTCCCTCCCGGGTGGACGTCACCGAGGTGAAGTTTGAAAACGCCATCGACCGGATCACCTGTCAGGCCAACCCCCGGCAGATCGAGCGGGTGGTGAGCGGGGCGGTGTTCCAGCTGGTGCTGGTCTACCGGGAGGAGGACCCCGCCCAAACCCAGGCCGACCTAAAGCTGCTGGCCGACGGCCTGCGGTTGCTACAGATCGATTACTTAGGGGGCCACGGCAGCCGGGGAAGCGGCCGCGTCACCTTCGAGAATCTCCGGCTGGAAGCGATGGGCTCCCCCCACCGGCCAGAGGAGCTGCTGCCCCTTTTTCAGGAAGTGGAACGCTATGAGCTACTATCTGTTTAAGCTGCGGTTTTTGGCCCCCCTCTGCGCCGGGGACGGGGAGGACGCCCGGGGGCTGGAACGCGCCGCCTCCACCATCGGGGGGGACACCCTCTTTGCCGCCCTCTGCCAGGAGGCCCTGGCCCAGGGGGGCGTGGAGGCTTTGGAGGAGCTGGCCGGCTGGGCCCGGGAGGACCGCCTCCGCCTCAGCGATCTGCTGCCCTACGCCGGGGAGGACCTGCTGATCCCCCGGCCTGTCCTGCCCCGCGCCGCGCCGGCCTGCCGGCCCCAGGGAGGGGATGCCGCCCCCCAGGACCGCAAGCAGCTAAAGAAGCTGCCCTACATCCCCCTTGCCGCCCTGCCGGACTACCTTGCGGCCACGCGGGGGGAGAGGGAGCCGGACCCCGCCGGCTGGCACCGGGACTACGGGGAGGCCGTCACCCGGACCCAAACCGCCGTCTCCGGCCTTGACAATCCCCTCCCCTACACGGTGGGGGCCTTCCGCTTCCTGGGCATGGCGGAGGGGGAGCCGGCCTGCGGCCTTTACGGCATCGTTGGCTGGGCGGGGGAGGGGCAGGCGATCCCCGAAACCCTTTCCCGGCTGCTCCGGGGGCTGGGCGTCTCCGGCATCGGCGGCAAGCGCAGCGCCGGCTTTGGCCGGTTTGCGGTGGCGGAGGAGATTTTCCTGGCGGAAAAGCGGGACCGCTGCCCCTTCCTCTGGCAGTTGCTGGAGGACCGGGAGGCCCCGGGGCAGCTGCTCCTTTCCACCTCCCTGCCCGCCCCCGATGAGCTGGCCGGGGCGATGGAGGGGGCCTGGTACCAGCTGCGGCGGCGGGGCGGGTTCATCAACACCCCCGGCGGCGGCTCCCCGCCGGTAAAGCGCCGCACCCAATACTTTTTCGCCCCCGGCTCGGTGTTCCCCCGGCGGTACCGGGGGGCGCTGATGGACCTTTCCCAGGGGGGCGGGCACCCGGTTTACCGCTGCTCCAGACCGCTGTTTTTAGGGGTGACGCCATGAAGGAGCTACGACATCTGACCCAATACCGGCTGACGCTGACGGCGGTGGGCCCTGTCTTTGTGGGCGACGGGCGGCAGCTGACCAAATCGGAGTACTACTACGACGCCCTCCGGGGGCTGGTGGTTATCCCGGACCAGGCCAGGCTGTTTGACTGGATTCTCCGGCGGGGGGCGGAGGACCGGTACGAGGGGTTTGTCCTCTCGGGCCGGAGCAACCTCCGGGACTTTCTACAGGGGGAGCGGGTGACGCCGGAGGAGCTGGGGGAGCTGGAGCTGTACCGGGTAGATCCGGGCAACGCCCTTACCGGGAACAGGCCGCTGCAAAACCTTTCCCTCTTCCGGCGGGACGTTCAAAACCGGCCCTACATTCCCGGCAGCAGCCTGAAGGGGGCGCTGCGAACCCTGCTGCTACAGCGGCTGCTGCGGCAAAGCCCCTGGCAGAGGCCGGTGGACCTTGAGGGCCGCGCCCCCGCCAGGGAGATCGAGGACGCCCTTCTTTCGTCAGACGGCAGGTCGGGGGCTCTCCACAGCCGGATGCGGGGGATATTGGTATCGGACAGCGTCCCCCTCCAGAACAGCGATCTGGTGCTATGCGCCAAGGAGGACCGGGCCCCCAACGGTCGGGAATCGGTGCTCAACCTGGTGCGGGAGTGTCTGCGCCCGGGTACACGGGTTTCCTTTGCCCTGACGGTGGACCGGCGGTTCTGGCCCGGGGACTTTGGGGCGCTGCTGGAGCAGAGCCTTCGGGACAGCTGGGACTGGTACTGTCAAAAATACCTGAGCCGCTTCCCTGGGGCTCCCGACGTTCACCGGCTACGGCAGGAGGGGCCGATTCTCTTTGTGGGGGGTGGCAGCGGGTACTTTTCCAAGAGCATTGCCTATTACGCTGCTCCTTGGGACCGGGTGGTGGCGGGGATGGCCGGGAGCCGCAAGTACGCGGTGCGCAACCGGAGGGATGTTGAGGTGGGGATTTTTCCCCATATGCTGAAGTACACCACCTGCCAGGGGCAGAAGCAGCTTTTGGGGGCCTGCCGGCTTACGGTGGAGTAGGGGCTTTGGGGCTGGTGGGCCCGGAATGCGCCCGCCACCCTCCGGGAAACGACGCAGCCTGTCCCACAGGTTGTGCCCGCCCGGGCCACCGGGCCGCAGGTCCAGGGCCGCGCAGGCCCTGGTCGCTCCCGCAGGAGCGAAACTC
>JAAWGY010000147.1 GCA_022795575.1 Angelakisella sp.
CCAAAGAGCGACCAGGGCTGCGCCCTGGACCCGACGGCCAAAGGCGTCAGTCGCTGGTCGGAGCGCTCCCCTAACGCCGCCTGGACCGCTTGGGCTCGGCTCTTCTGCATGGGTGACAGCCTCAATCTCAACGTGTGGTTGCTCAATGCTTGGTTGGGCGGCTGGCCCTACTGGGGGACAGGCTCCAGCAGCCTTGCAAGGTTGCCGGTGCGCCCGCTCCCTCCTTCCGGTTGGCCTGACAAGGTGCCTCCGGCGGATCTAATTTCTTGTGGGGGGCTCCCTCCCTTCGGTCGGGTGGTGCCTCCGGCGGATTTTGATTCCCTGCAGGGGGAAATCCCTCCGGACTTCGGCCTACAGGGCCACCGCCGAGCGACGGGGGGAGTGGTACGGGCTGGGCTTGCTGGTTTGTGGCTTTGTTTGGTTGTTGGGCGGGTGCGTTTTGGGATCACCAGACGAAAAGCCTCTCGGCATCAGTAGGTGATACGGGAAAAATTCCTGTCCTCCTGGAAGGTATCCAGGTTGTAGAGAACCAGCACGTCGTCAAAATCGTTTTCCGCGACCACCTCGCTGACCTTAAAGGTCATGTTGCGCAGATCCGCCACCCAAACCTCGTCGTAGCTGTAGGTGAGGAAGGGCGCAAAGCAGTTGCCGTAGCTGTCCTTGATGAGCAGCACCCGGCTTACCTCCCCCTCCCGGTGGGCCTTGTTGTTGCCGGTCTTCAGGATGGTGATGCCGTTGTTGCCGTAAAGGAAAGCGGCGTATTTGTCCCGCCCCTCCAGCTTTTCCAGCTGGTAAATGCCTGTGACCTCCGCCATGGTGCCGTCGGTTTGCAGTACCTCGTGCTTGCCGTCGATGGTGACGTCCTCCACCGGGATGTCGTACCAGACCAGGGTGTCCGGCAGGGCGTTAAAGTGCTTGCTCTTGTTGTAGTAGGTGCCCAAAAAGCCCGGTGTCTCCCGGCGGTAGGGGGCCAGCTCCTCTTTGGTGGCCCAGGGGATGCCCCGGGCCTGGCAGTAGGCCTGGTACCCCACATAGGCGCCGTCGGTGGTCCAGTGGTGGTCGTTGCGGTAGTAGACCTGCTGGCCCTCCTCCGCGGCCCGGGACAGAGGGCCAAAGAGCTCCAGGGTAGTGGCCTGCCCCTGTACCGCGTCGTAGATCGCCTCAATCTCCGCCTGCTGGCGGACAACCGGCAGGGCGGCCGGCAGCTTTTGGGGGAGAACACCGTAGGAGTTGGGGGCGATGGCCACCGTGACGTGGCCATCGTAGGCCGGCAGGAATTTGAGCAGGAAGTTGATGTTGCGGCTTAGCTGGGCGCGGTTTAGGGCCGGAAGGGCAACATCGTCCGCCCCGTCCCCGCCAAAGCCGGCGCCGTTGGGGCGGCTCTCGGCCAGGTCCGGGCGGAGGAGCTTGTTGAAGACGTACCGGTCCCGGCCGTAGACCACCCCGTTGTTCTCGGTCTTGCCCAGGGCGGTCTCGAAGACCGATTTCAGGGTGATCCAGCTGTCCCGGCCCACAAACTGGTCGTTGATGTAGGCCTCGTAGTCCTTGGTGTACCGGTTGGTGAGGAGGGAGGAGAGGGTGAAGGCCGGCTTCTGCTTGAGGCGGCGGTTTTCCAGCTCGCTGTAGGGGTTGCTGGTAAAGCAGAGGTCCAGCAGGAACAGGCCCCCCATCAGCAGGACAAACCCCCAAAGAAGGGGGTAGGCCCGCAGGTTATCCCATAGCTTTTTCATGGCGGCAGGTCCTCCTTAAAAACGGAAATAGAGGAAGGGATTGTAGGTGGCGTCCTCCAGGTAGGCGATGCTGGCAATCAGCGTTACCCCCAGGGCCAGGTACCGGGCCCACCGGAGCCGCTGCCCCAGCCGGGCTTCCCAGCGGGAGAGGAGGGGGGTGGAGAGGAAGGCGGCCAGCAGCAGGGTGACGCCGTAGTTGCGCAGGTAGTAGAGCCATTCGGTGCCGGGCCGGAGGGAGAACATGGCGGTGAGGAACCGGCCAAGGGCGGCAAAATCGGTGATGGCAAAGATGGCCCAGCTGACCACCACCAGCAGAAGGAGGTAGAGGTGGCCCAGCACCCGGGTCTTTTCCAGATAGGGGCGGAGGAAGGCCTTTTCCAGCACCAGAAAGACGAAGAAGTAGAGCCCCCAAAGGACAAAGTTCCAGCTGGCCCCGTGCCACAGGCCGGTGGCGGCCCAGACCACAAAGAGGTTAAAAACCTGCCGGGGAAAGGAGCAGCGGTTGCCCCCCAGGGGGATATAGAGGTACTCCCGGAACCAGGAGCCCAGTGTCATGTGCCAGCGCCGCCAAAACTCGGTGGCGCTTTTGGCGATGTAGGGATCGTCGAAGTTTTGGGGGAAGCGGAAGCCCAGCATCCGGCCCAGGCCGATGGCCATCTGGGAGTAGCCGGAGAAATCAAAGTAGATTTGGAAGGTGTAGGCCACGATGCCCAGCCAGGCCAGGGGGGTGGAGATGACGTCGAAGTTCATGGCGGAAACCTCGGTCCAGAGGGCGCCGATGTTGTTGGCGATAAGCACCTTGCGCCCCAGCCCCCGGATGAAGATGTCCACCCCCTCCTGGATTTCGGCAGGGGTGATGGAGCGGCTTTTCAGCTCCCGGCTGACATCGGTGTACCGGACGATGGGGCCGGCGATGAGCTGGGGGAAGAGCACCACAAAGGCGCCAAAATCGATGATGTTGTTTTCCGCCCGGACCTTGCCCCGGTAGACATCGATGGTGTAGGACATGGTTTGGAAGGTGTAAAAGCTGATGCCCAGGGGCAGGGTAAGGCCAAGGGTGGGGAAGGAAAGCCCGGTGAGGCCGGAAAGGTTTGCCAGCAGGAAGTTGGTGTACTTAAAGAAGCCCAGCATCCCCAGGTTAAAGACCACCGAAAGGAGCAAAAACCCCCGGCAGGCGGCCTGGCTTTGCCGGTGCCGCTGGATGCCGTTGCTGGCGATGTAGTCCACCAGGATGGAGGCGATCATAATGGGGAAGTAGCGCACCTCCCCCCAGGAATAAAAGACCAGGCTTTCCAGGAGCAGGACCAGGTTTTTGTACCGGCGGGGGGCAAGATAGTAGAGGAGCATGGCCACCGGGAAGAAACGGAACAGGAACAGGATGCTGCTGAATACCATAGGTGTCCTCCATGACAGAAACAGAATGAGATAGAAACGGCCAACTCCTTTTAGTATACCAGCTTTGAGGAAAAACTCCAGTCCTTTTGTTGTTTTTTTCCGGGTGATTTTCGTGCAGGCCCAGCCCCTGCGGGGGAGGAGCTTTTCGCCGGCCTGCGCCTTGAAAAAGCCGCCGGGCCATAGTATAATAAGCAGAAGACCACGCCCGCCGGCATCCGGCCGCCGGGACAGCCGACCAGAGAAAGGAATGAGAGCTATGTTTGGGAATATGATGGATACCATCGGATTTGTTGGACAGACCGACCCGGAGGTGGCAGCGGCCATGGACCGGGAGCTGAGCCGCCAGCGGCGCAACCTGGAGCTCATCGCCTCTGAGAACATCGTCTCCCCGGCGGTGCTGGCCGCAATGGGGACGGTGCTGACCAATAAGTACGCCGAGGGCTACCCCGGCAAGCGGTACTATGGCGGCTGCCAGCGGGTGGACGAGGTGGAGGAGCTGGCCCGGGAGCGGGCCAAAAGGCTGTTTGGCGCCCAGCACGCCAATGTCCAGCCCCACTCCGGCGCCCAGGCAAACCTGGCCGTCTACTTTGGCCTGCTGGAGGCGGGGGACACCATTATGGGGATGAGCCTTGCCGAGGGGGGCCACCTTACCCACGGCAGCCCGGTGAATATGTCCGGCAAGCTGTACCACTTTGTGCCCTACGGCGTTTCTGCCGGCACCGGCCGCATCGATTATGACGCCATGCGGGCTCAGGCCCGGGAGGTAAAGCCCCGGATGATCGTGGCGGGGGCCTCCGCCTACCCCCGGGAGATCGACTTTAAGACCATCGGGGAGATCGCCCGGGAGGTGGGGGCCATCTTTATGGTGGATATGGCCCACATCGCCGGGCTGGTGGCGGCGGGGTGCCACATGAGCCCCGTGCCCTACGCCGACGTTGTCACCACCACCACCCACAAAACCCTTCGGGGGCCCCGGGGCGGCATGATCCTCTGCCGGGAGGAGTACGCCAAGGCCATCGATAAGGCCATCTTCCCCGGCACCCAGGGGGGGCCGCTGGAGCATATCATCGCCGCAAAGGCGGTCTGCTTTGGGGAGGCCCTGAAGCCGGAGTTTACCGCCTATCAGCAGCAGATCGTCAAAAACGCCGCCGCCCTGGCCCAGGGGCTTTTGGAGCGGGGGATTGCCCTGGTCTCCGGCGGGACCGACAACCACATGATGCTGCTGGACCTGCGGGGCACCGGCGTCACCGGCAAGGAGCTGGAGCACCGGCTGGACGAGGTGTACATCACCGTAAACAAAAACGCCATCCCGGGGGACCTGGAAAAGCCCTTTGTCACCAGCGGCATCCGGGTTGGCACCCCGGCCATCACCACCCGGGGCCTGGTGGAGGGGGACATGGCGGTGATCGCCCAGTGCATCGCCGACGCCGCCAGCGGCAGCTTCGCGGCCAAGGCCGACGGCATCCGGGAGGCGGTAAACGCCCTCTGCGCCAAGTACCCGCTGTACGAGTAACCAAAGCCCCCGCCGGCCACGGCGGGGGAGGCATACCGCGCCGGGGCATTGTCCACGCCCCGGCGCTGTTTTTCCGGAAAGGAGGGCTCCTATGTCCACACCGCTTGCCGACCGCATCCGCCCCCAGGCCCTCTCGGAGATGGTGGGGCAGCAGCACCTTTTGGGCCCCGGCGCGCTGCTGGGGCGCATTGCCCAAGGGGGCAGCATCCCCAACATGATCTTCTACGGCCCGTCGGGGGTGGGCAAGACCACTGCCGCCCGAATTATCGCCAGGGCGGCGGGGAAGAAGCTGATCCGGCTGAACGGCACCACCGCCTCCACCGGGGACATCAAGGGGGTGATCGCCGGGCTGGGGGGCTTTGACGCCATGGGCGGGGTGCTGCTCTACCTGGACGAGATCCAGTACCTAAACAAAAAGCAGCAGCAGACGCTGCTGGAGTTCATCGAGGACGGCTCCATCACCCTGATCGCTTCCACCACCGAGAACCCCTACTTTTACGTCTACAACGCCATCCTAAGCCGCAGCACCGTCTTTGAGTTCAAGCCGGTGGAGGCGGCGGAGGTGGAGCGGTGCCTGGAGCGGGTGCTGGGGATACTCCGGGAGGAGGACCCGGCGGTAGAGGCGGAGGAGGGGGTACTGGCCCACATTGCCGCCAGCTGCGGCGGGGATGTGCGCAAGGCGGTAAACGCCCTGGAGCTATCCTACCTGGGGGCGGCGGCCACAGAGGGGGGCGGGGTGCGGCGGATCACTTTGGCGGACGCCAAGGCGGTTTCCCAGCGCAGCGCCATGCGGTATGACCGGGAGGGGGACCAGCACTACGACATCCTCTCGGCGCTGCAAAAGTCCATCCGGGGCAGTGACGCCGACGCGGGACTGCATTATCTGGCCCGGCTGCTGGAGGCAGGGGACCTGCTTTCCCCCTGCCGGCGGCTGCTGGTGATTGCGGCGGAGGACATTGGGATGGCGTACCCGATGGCGATGGCTATTGTGAAGGCCTGTGTGGATTCGGCGCTACAGCTGGGGCTGCCGGAGGCGCGGATCCCGCTGGCCGAGGCGGTGGTTCTGCTGGCGACCTCGCCCAAGTCCAACGCCTCTTACCTGGCGATAGATGCGGCGCTGGCGGATGTGCGGGCGGGGAAAGCGGGGGAGATTCCGCGGTGCTTGCAGAACAAGCATTATGACGGCGCGGATGCCAAGGTGAAGGGGCAGTTTTACCGGTATCCCCATGAGTTTCCGGGGCACTGGGTGGAGCAGCAGTACTTGCCGGACGGGTTGGTGGGGACGGTTTATTACCGGCCCGGGGAGAACAAGACGGAGCAGGCGGCGCGGGCTTACTGGGAGGGGATCAAGGGGCGGAGGGGGTAGGGGTTGCGAGGCTGCCTGTCCCTCACGTTGTGCCCGCCCGGGCTACCGGGCCGCAGGTCCAGGGCCGCGCAGGCCCTGGTCGCCCGCCGCAGCGGGCGAAACGCCCCAGGTTGACTATGATAACGGCAGGGCTTGTGTTTTTG
>JAAWGY010000148.1 GCA_022795575.1 Angelakisella sp.
ACCGCAGCAATACTTGGTGTATTGCAAGGTTTTTTAACGCGGCAGGGCGGGAAAAGACCTGGCCTGACGGCGTCAGACGGTTGTGAATACAGGTTCTTAAGCATGGCCCCCGCCCGGCGGCTCCCGCGTTGCCGAAGCATCCGTTTTCTGCTATAATGGAATCCCGCCATCCTGCTCTAAAATACGCTTCAATCCCTACAAAACCGCAATTTTCGGACGATAGTACGAATAATGGGTAGAATCTTCTATTTCATTTTTCCTCCGGCGGGGCTACAATAAGCATAGGAACAGTTTCCCCAAAAATTTTTTCAAAGGAGTGGGTAGTTATGTCCATTTTAGTCAGCGGCGGCGCAGGCTACATCGGCAGCCATACCTGCGTGGAGCTCATCAATGCCGGCTACGAGATTGTGGTGGCGGATAACCTGGTGAACTCCTGCGAGGAGGCGGTCCGCCGGGTGGAGCGGATCACCGGCCGGACCATCCCCTTCGTAAAGGCCGAGCTCTGCCACGAGGACGAGGTGGAGGCCCTCTTCGCCAACTACCCCGATATCGACTCGGTGATCCACTTCGCCGGCCTAAAGGCGGTGGGGGAGAGCGTCGCCAAGCCCCTGGAGTACTACTCCAACAACCTCATCAGCACCCTGTACCTCCTCCAGGCCATGCGCCGCCACGGGGTGAAGAACTTCGTCTTCTCCTCCTCCGCCACCGTCTACGGCGACCCCGCCTCGGTGCCCATCCGGGAGGACTTCCCCACCGGCGGCACCACCAACCCCTACGGCACCTCCAAGCTCTTCCAGGAGAAGATGCTTATGGATATCTGCGCCGCCGACCCGGAGCTCAACGTGGCCCTGCTGCGGTATTTTAACCCCATCGGCGCCCACGAAAGCGGCCTCATCGGCGAGGACCCCAACGGCATCCCCAACAACCTGGTGCCCTACATCGCCCAGGTGGCGGTGGGCAAGCTCCCCTGCCTCAACGTCTTCGGGGACGATTACCCCACCCCCGACGGCACCGGCGTCCGGGATTACATCCACGTGGTGGACCTGGCCCTGGGCCATGTGGCGGCCCTGAAGAAGCTGAGCCAGAACTGCGGCCTCTTTGTCTGCAACCTGGGCACCGGCAACGGCTACAGCGTGCTGGACGTCCTGCACGCCTACGAAAAGGCCTGCGGCAAAACGCTGCCCTACACCATCAAGCCCCGGCGCCCCGGGGATATTGCCAAGTGCTTTGCCGACCCCGCCAAGGCCCGGGAGGAGCTGGGCTGGGAGGCCAGGTACGGCATCGAGGAGATGTGTGCCTCCTCCTACAAGTGGCAGTCCGCAAACCCCAACGGGTATAAGGGTTAAGGGTTAAACAAGGAGGGTGTTTGTATGAAAAAGCCTGTTTTGGTCATCATGGCCGCCGGCATGGGCAGCCGGTACGGCGGCCTTAAGCAGCTGGACCCGGTGGGCAACCACGGCCAGCTCATCATCGATTATTCCATCTTCGACGCCCGGCGGGCCGGCTTCGAGACGGTGGTCTTTGTCATCAAGCCGGAGATCGATGCCGACTTTAAGGCCGCCATCGGGGACCGCATCGCCAGGGTGATGGATGTCCGGTATGCCTACCAGCGCAAGGAGGACCTCCCCGCCGGCTACAGCGTCCCGGCGGAGCGGACAAAGCCCTGGGGCACCGCCCACGCCGCCATGGCCGCCCGGGAGGTGGTGGACGGCCCCTTTGCCATCATCAACGCCGACGACTACTACGGCCCCGACGCCTACCAGGAGATCTACGACTACCTGGCCAGCCACCAGGACGGGGATGTCTACGAGTACGTCATGGTGGGGTACCTGCTGAAAAACACGGTAAGCGAAAACGGCACCGTGGCCCGGGGTGTCTGCGAGGAGACCGAGGACCACTACCTCAGCTGCGTTACCGAGCGCACCAAGATCGAGCAGGGCCCGCCCCTGCGGTACACCGAGGACGACGGCCAGAGCTGGACCGTCCTGCCCGATGACACCATTGTCTCCCTGAATATGTGGGGCTTTACCCGCAGCTTTTTGGACGAGGCGGCGGCGGGCTTCCCCGCCTTCCTGGACAAGGCCCTGGCGGAAAACCCTGCCAAGGGGGAGTACTTCCTGCCCAGCGTGGTGAGCCGCCTCATCGGGGAGGGCAAGGCCCGGGTAAAGGTGCTGCGCAGCGCCGATAAATGGTACGGCGTCACCTACCGGGAGGATAAGCCCACCGTGGTGGCCGCCATTGCGCAAAAGACCCGGGACGGGCTTTACCCCGACCGGCTGTGGGAGGTGTAAGCCATGTCCGTTGCTGCGGAGGAAACCATACAGGAGGCCCTGGCGGCCTTTGACTTTGGCGCCCCGGTGGTGGGGGCCATCCGGTACGGCCAGGGGCACATCAACGACACCTTCTGTGTCCACACCCAGCCGGAGGACCGCTGCTGCGGCCGCTTCATCCTCCAGCGGATGAGCGCCGCCGCCTTTAAGCGGCCGGACCAGCTGATGGAGAACATCATCGGCGTCACCGACCACCTGGGCCGCAAAATCCGGGAGGCCGGCGGCGACCGCAGCCGGGAGGCCATGGAGGTGATCCGCCCCAAAAACGGCGAGGCCTACTTTACCGACAGCAAGGGGGGGGCCTGGCGGCTCTACCCCTTTGTGGAGGACACCATCTGCTACCAATCCGCCCAGACCCCGGAGCTGTTTGCCGCCTCCGGGCGGGCCTTTGGCCGGTTCCAGCGGCTGCTGGGGGACTACCCCGCCCACACCCTCCACGAGACCATCCCCCGCTTCCACGACACCGAGGACCGGCTCCGGAAGCTAAAGGAGGCGGTGGCGGCGGACAAGCTGGGACGGGCGGCGGAATGCCGGGCCGAGATCGACTTTGTCCTGGCCCGGGAGGCGGACTGCTCGGTGGCGCTTTCCGCCATGCGGGAGGGGCGGATCCCCCTGCGCGTCACCCACAACGACACCAAGCTGAATAACGTCCTGATGGACAGGGAGACCGGGGAGGGGATGTGCATCATCGACCTGGACACCGTCATGCCCGGCCTTGCCATCAACGACTTTGGGGATTCCATCCGCTTTGGGGCCAACCACTCCGCCGAGGACGAGACCGACCTTACCAAGGTAAACCTGGATGTAACCCTCTTTGCCGCCTACACCGCCGCCTTTTTGGAGGGGGCCCAGGGGAGCCTTACCGACGCCGAAATCGAGCTGATGCCCTGGGGGGCCAAGCTGATGACGCTGGAGTGCGGCATCCGCTTTTTAACCGATTACTTAGTGGGGGACGAATACTTCCACATCAGCCGGCCGGGCCAGAACCTGGACCGCTGCCGCACCCAATTTAAGTTAGTGGCGGACATGGAGGTCCATTGGCAGGAGCTATGCGACATCGTCGGCCGGTACCGAAAGGGGTAGCAGAAGGCTTTTCCTACCCCGTGAACCCAGGAGGTGACATACATGGACATCCTGTTTGACGAGGCGAGGCTGCTGCAGCTGGTCACAAACCTCTATGTTCTCACCGGCATCACAGCCAATATCCTGGATCCCCAGGGGCGGGACATCCACCTCTTCAAGGACCACCCGCCCTTTTGCCGGGCCATCAACGACCTGCCGGAGGGGCACCGGCGGTGTGTGCGGTGCGATATGTGGAAGGTTGCCAACTACAACGCCGAAAAGGGCTTCCAGTTCTACCGTTGCCACGCTGGCATCTGCGAGGCGGTGCTGCCTCTTTACGACCGGCAGCAGCCCTTGGCCTACCTGGTGTTCGGCTGCTTTTTGGACGACAGCCCCAAGGAGGTGCAGTGGGAGCACACCCGGGGGCGTCTTTCCTGGTATCCTGGCGGCGCGGACCGGCTGCGCCCGGCCTTCTTCCAGTTCCGCCAATACTCCACCCAGCAGCTACGGGCCTACTCCGAGACGCTGGAGGCGCTTTCCGCCTACATTCGGCTTCAGGGGATGATTTTGCGCACCGAGCAGACGGATCTGCAACGGCTGGAGCTGTACATTGACCAGCACTACATGGAAAAGCTTTCGCTGGCCACGGTGGCCAAGGGGCTGCACATTGGGCGGACCAAGCTTTGCGGGTTGGCCAAGGAGCTTTCCGGGGGGCACACCCTTTCCTGGCTGATTGCCCGGCGGCGGACCGAGGCGGCCAAGCGGCTGCTGGTGGAGACACGCCTGCCGATTTCGCTGATTGCGGAGGAGGTAGGGGTAAACGACTACAACTACTTCTCCAAGGTTTTCCGGTCTATGGAGGGGGCCACGCCCAGCGCCTTCCGGAAGGCGGCCAAAAAGGCCCAGGAGCTGGAGAAGAAGAAGCAGGAGCTGCGGCGGGGCCCGGGGGAGGAGCCGGACTGAGCGCCGCCATGCCCGCAGGGCGCTAAAAGTTTCGCTCAAGCCTTTTCAAAGGCTTGCAGGTCCAGGGCAGAGCCCTGGTCGCTCCCGCAGGAGCGAAACTCCCCAGGTTGACTACAATAACGGCAGGGCTTGTGTTTTTGGCACGAGCTCTGCCGTTCTACATAGGCCGTCAGGCCGCGGTCCAAAAGCAGCAGCTTCCTGGTGAGGCTGGGGCCAATGGCGGTTTGCCGCCCGACGAACCAGGAAGCGCAAACCGCGGCCGGGGTTAGGAGCAGCCGCTATCTCCCCAAAACAGCCCGCCGATGCAATTGGCGGGCGCATTTTGGGCAGACGGGCCTAAGAACCTATCCAAGACCTCCCTGTAAGCCCCAGGGCGAGAAAAGCCCCACCAAGGCGGCGTGCGGGACAATCTTGAACAGGCTCCAAGGAGTGCAGCCAACCAGCCATTGTGAACACAGGTTCTACGTTAAAACCGGGCAAAGTAGAAGGGGGTTTCAAAGTGAAAAAATTAGCCTTGCTATCCGCTTTGTTGATTGCAGCCTCCCTTTTGGGGTGTAGCAGCGCTGGCTCCCCCCAGGCGGAGGACACCGTTTCTGTAAAGCAATTGGCGACAACATTTTCGGCAAACATAGCGCTTTTGTCAGATGGCTGCGTTTTTTCATGGGGAGATAACCAAAGCGGTGTACTTGGCTTGGGCGATGACACGCAAAAAAAGTCGATGAACCCGTCCAGGTGGAAATCGGGGAGCCCATCAGGAAAATCGTTACCTCCTCGTCGGCAAACATGGTGATTGCCATCGCGGATAGCGGAAAGATCTACGGCTGGGGCTCCAACAGAAGCCACCTGCTTTCCAGTACGGATACCGCCTTCTTTTCATCCCCGGTATTGTTGGAGTTTGATGTCCCGGTTTCCGAAATAAGCTTTTCCCCTCTTCTTGGCACCTTCACCGATGACAGCGGCAGAATCTACGGCTACGGATGGAATCAGGAGGGCTCTTCCGTATTCCTGGAAGCCTCGGAGTCCTTGTCGGCGTCAGAGCATTCCCCTTACGAAATAGCCTTCCAGGACGAAAGCGGCCTAAAGCAGTTTGAAAGCGCAACGTTATTCCGAAGCTTTTTAAGTAACGACGGAAAGGTTTTCATTCAAGGCGCCCTTGTCGAATACCGGGTAAATTACCAGGAAATTACCTGCATTCCTTTCCCCGAAAAAATAGTGAAGGTCGGTTCCATGTACCAAGGGATGATTGCGCTATCCGAGACCGGGAAAATTTACTTCCTGGGGGAAGACAGATTTGGCATCCATGGCGACGACTCAGCCGAATACTATCCCATATACGAACAGCCTGTGTGGATCGATAAGCTTTCGGAACGGGTAAGGGATATCTTTGTCTCTTCAAGCTCTGTTATTGCAGTTACGGAAAAAGGCAAGGTTTATACCTGGGGGTACAATTTAAGGAAAAACAATGCGGATACCCTGGACGAAATCGTCAGCGTTCCAAACAAATTAAAGTACAACGGAAGCATCAGATACTGCTATTGCGGAGAATTCGCAAATATCATAATAAACGAAAACAACGAGGTTTACGTATGGGGGAGCAATGTACAGAATCTGTTTTTGGATAAGGAGAAAGAGACAACCTATCAACTGCAAAAACTGGATACCTCCGTTTTTGTGAAATAGGCTTTTGGGCCGGTGGTCCCAAAATGCGCCCGCCAATTGCATCGGCGGGCTGTTTTGGGGAGATAGCGGCTACTCCTAACCCCGGCCGCGGTTTGCGCTTC
>JAAWGY010000001.1 GCA_022795575.1 Angelakisella sp.
AACGCAGGAAGCCTTGATGGCTTTCAAGTTTTTGGGACAAAGGCAGCTGGGAAAGCTGCCGTCCAGATGGGTGTCGACAATTTTGATGGTTGCTATAAAGAATAAAAACAGTTTTTCATGTTACGAAGGATGGCCCTTTGGTCCTTTCCACCCATCCGTAGCGTCATCCCCCAAAGGGCGTAAAAGTTTCGGTCAAGCCTTTTGGGAGGCTTGCAGCTCCAGGGCAGAGCCCAGGTCGCCCAACGGGCGAAACGCCCCCGCTGGATTCCCCTTCCTTGGCGCTCACCCCTCCAGCCCGATCCAGTACCGTTGGATAACCCCGCTTCGGCTCAGCCCAGCCTCATCCACGACCTCATTTTCCAGAACGCCGCCGTTTGCCAAAATCGTCCGGGCGGAGGCGGTATTCGCCCTGTCGCAGGTGACAAGCACCCGCGCCATCCCCAGGGCCCGGCAGTGCTCCAGCATCAGCCGGAGCATCTCCCCGGCGTATCCCTTCCCCCGCTCCCCCGGCAGGACACTGTAGCCGATGTTCCCCCCGAACCGCAGCAGGAAGGGGGTCAGCCGGTGGCGCAGGTCGATGATCCCCACCACTCTGCTGTCCTCCTGCCGCACCGCCAGCCGGACGGTGGAGGGGACATAGTCCGCCCCGTACTTCCGGGAGAGCCGACCGGCAAAATCCAGCCAGTCCTCGTAGCGGTCGGTTTCCTCCAGCCCGGCACAGCCGTCAAAGCTGTCACCGGCCCGGAGGAACGCCTCCCGATAGGCCATCACCTGGGCCTCGTGCTCCGGCGCCGGCTCCATCAGCCTGATCCGCGGGTCCATCGTCTCCACCTCCAAAAGCTCCCGGAGCTCCGCCAACAGCTCCTCTTCCCCCAGGTCCCAGGGAAAGGGGTCGGCGTCCTCCATGGCGTTATTCCGAATATTCTCTTCCCGGTCGGCGCACTCGATGACCAGAAAGGGCTTTTGGGGAAAAAGCACCTCGTCCACCCGGTAAAACCAACCCCGGTACCGGTAAACCGTCCGGCTCGAGATGCGCCGCTCTGCCACCCCCGGGCCGTACACAGCCACCGGATGAGGACTCCCCAGCCGGGTAGGCTCCGCCCCCAGCCGGAGCAGCAGCGCCTCCACCCGGTCCTTTGCCTCCTCCAGCTGCCGCCGGGTGATGTTTTGATAGGGCCACATGGATCAGTTTCCCGCCAGGGTCAGCAGCTCCCGGGCGCTTTCCATGGCGATGTCGGTGATGTTCTCCCCGGCGTTGATCCGGGCCAGCTCCCGCACCCGCTCCTCCCGGTCCAGCACCTCCACATGGGTGTAGGTGCGCTCCTTTTCCACCTGCTTGTAGATGCGGCTGTGGTGGCCGGCGTAGGCCGCCACCTGGGCCAGGTGGGTGACGCAGATCACCTGCCGGCTTTTGGCCACCTGGGCCAGCTTTAGGCCGATCTTTTGGGCGGCGCGGCCGCTGACGCCGGTGTCCACCTCGTCAAAGATCAGGGTGCCCACCCCGCCCTTGCCGGCCAGCACCGTTTTGATGGCCAGCATCACCCGGCTCAACTCGCCGCCGCTGGCGGTTTTGGAAAGGGGCTTGGGCTCCTCCCCGGGGTTTGCGGCCAGGAAAAATTCCACGCTGTCCCAGCCGGTGGGCCCCAGCTCCCGCCGGGTGGTGTTCAGGCTGAGGCGGACGTTGGGCATATCCAGGTAGGCCAGCTCCTCCCGGACGCTGGCGATGAACCGCTCCCCTGCCCTGCTCCGCTTGGCGCTGAGGGCTTCTGCCAGCTTTTCCGCCTGGGCGGTGAGGGCCTGCTCCTCCTCCCGCAGCTGGGCCGCCCGCTCGTCGGCAAAGGTCAGCTCGTCCAGCTCCTGGGCGCTGCGCTCCCCATAGGCGATGATCTCCTCCACGGTGGCGCCGTACTTCTTTTTCAGGCGGTACAGCAGGTCCAGCCGGTCCTCGATGCGGTCCAGCTGCCGGGGGTCAAAGCTGTAGTCCTCCAGGCTCCCCCGGAGGGTGGAGGCCAGCTCCTCCAGGTCGTACCGCAGGTCCTCCACCTTGCTCTGGTACTCCTCCAGGCCGCTGACAAATTGGGAGGCGGTGTCCAGCTCCTCGCCAAGGCTCCCCAGGGCGGAGACGATGCCGATGCCGTCCTCCCCGCCGGTGAGGAGCTGGTAGCCGCTGCCCAGCGCCCCGGTGATCCGCTCCGAGTTGCGGATCATCTCCCGCTGGGCCAGCAGCTCCTCCTCCTCCCCGGGGGTGAGGGAGGCGGACTCGATCTCGTTCAGCTGGTACTGGAGCAGGTCCTGGCGCTGGAGCTTATAGCTTTCGTCCATCTCCAGGCTCTCCCGTTTTTCCCGCACCTGGCAAAGGCTGCGGTACACCCTTTGGTAGGCCTCCAAATCCCCCTCCAGCCCGCCGAAGCCGTCCACAAAGCTCAGGTGCTTTTCGGTGGAGAGCAGCTCCTGGCTGTCCCGCTGGCCGTGGATATCGATAAGGAGGGAGGCGATCTGGCGGAGCAGGGCGGTGGTGGCCGGCCGGCCGTTGATGCGGCAGCTGCCGCTGCCCCCGGCGTCCAGCTCCCGGTGGATCATCAGCTGGCCCTCCTCCGCCGTGTACCCCAGCTCCTCCACCTGCCGGGCGGCGTCGGGGGAAAGGTCCGAAAAGAGGGCGGAGACCACCGCCCGGCTCTCCCCGCTGCGGATGATGCTGCGGGAGGTGCGGGCCCCCAGCACCGCGTTGATGGCGCTGATGAGGATGGTTTTACCGGCGCCGGTTTCGCCGGTAAAGACGTTAAAGCCCTCCCGCAGCCGGATATCGGCCTTTTGGATTACCGCGATGTTTTCGATGTAAAGCTGGGACAGCAAAAAAATCACCTGCCTGTTTGTTGGTGTGTCACAAGTTTTTTCCGGCGGGCAAAAGCAGGCCCGCGCCAAAGCGCGTTACTTCCGGGACGCCTTGGCCTTGGCCGCCGTTGCCTTTAGGAACTCGGCAAACTCCTCCGCCTGGCGCTGGGTGCGCAGCAGCAGGAAGATGGTGTCGTCCCCGGCGATGGTCCCCACCAGCCCCTCCCAGGAGCCGTTATCCACCGCCACACAGACGGCGTTGGCCATGCCGGCGTAGCATTTAACCACCACAAAATTGCCGGCAAAATCCACCGACCGGATGGATTCCAGAAAGACAAAGTCGATATCCAGGGCCACGGCGTCCGCCTGCTTTTGGACCGGCAGGGTGTAGTAGTGCCCGCCGGTGGGAGAAAGGGCTTTGACCAGCCGCAGCTCCCGGATGTCCCGGGAGATGGTGGCCTGGGTGGCGTGGAACCCCGCCTCAGCCAGGCGGAGCTGGAGCTCCTCCTGGGTGGTGACGGTGTTGTGCTGGATGATGGAAAGGATCTTTTCCTGCCGCTTGCTCTTCATGGCGGTTCAACCTCTCTGCTTGATCTTGGCCGTCAGAATCTCGAAAAACTCGTTTTCCCCAAAGCTGATGAATTCCGGCGACAGGGGGGAGCCGCCGATGACGGCGGCGGTTCCCGCCGGCACCGTCACCCGGCGGGCGCCGTCGGCCACCGCCTGTAGCTCCCCGCCGGAGCGCAGGGTGATGGTCTTATCCCCGCCAAAGACGATGGGCCGGATGGCGATGGAATGGGGGCAGATGGGGATCATGGTAATGGTTTGGAGGGTGGGGTCCATCACCGGCCCCCCGGCGGAAAGGGCGTAGGCGGTGGAGCCGGTGGGGGTGGAGAAGATCACCCCGTCGGCGCCGTACCGGTCCACCAGCCTGCCGTTGCACAGGATCTCAAAATCGGCCAGGTTCTGGTCCGGGGCCTTGGTAAAGACGATATCGTTGATGGCAAAGGGCAGCCCCTGGCAGCCCTTCCCCAAAAGCCGGGCCTGGATGGCGTACCGCCGCTCCCGGGTAAAGTCCCCGCTCCTTAGGCGCAGCAGGTACTTTTCCAGCTCCTCCGCCTCAATCTGGGCCAGAAAGCCCAGCCGCCCCAGGTTAACCCCCACCACAGGCCGGTCCGCCTGGGCGGCGCAGCAGGCGCTGTGGATCATCGTCCCATCCCCCCCGATGGAAAGGAGCAGGTCGCACCCCGCCGCCGCGGCCTCGGCGCCCTCTCCCCCGTCCTCCACCGGGCCGATGCCCGCCGCGGCCATGGCGGCGGCATCGGCGGAGGGCGCTACGGCGGTCATCCCCAGCTCCGCCATCCGGCGGCAGAGCTCCCGCAGCAGCTCGCAGGTGCGGGGCTTTGTAAAGTTGGGCATCAGCAGTATCCGCAATCCTGTCATCTCCCGTCGGCGTCCTTTTTGTCCAGGGCGGCGTGGGACCGGGCCACCACCCGGGCCGCCTCCTCCGGGTCCACCCCGGAGCCCTCCCCGCCCTTTTGCAGCAGCAGCAGGTACTCGATGTTCCCCTCCGGCCCCTTTACCGGGGAGTAGGTGAGGCCCCGGGGGGCAAGGCCCAGCTCCCGGGCGGCTTCGGCCACCCGGCAGATCACCTCCTCGTGGACGGCGGGGTCCCGGACCACCCCCTTTTTGCCCACCTTCTCCCGCCCCGCCTCAAACTGGGGCTTGACAAGGCAGACCGCTTTACAGCCGTCCTTCAGCAGCCGGCAGACCACCGGCAGCACCAGCCGCAGCGAGATAAAGGAGACATCCACCGAAAGGAAGTCCAGCTCCTCCGGGATCTGCTCCCCGGTGACGTAGCGGATGTTGGTCCGCTCCAGGTTCACCACCCGGGGGTCGCAGCGCAGCTTCCAGGCCAGCTGGCCGTAGCCCACGTCCACGGCGTAAACCCTGGCCGCCCCCTTTTGCAGCATACAGTCGGTAAACCCCCCGGTGGAGGCCCCGATGTCGGCGCAGGCAAACCCCTCCAGCGTCAGGCCAAAGGCCTCCATCGCCTTTTGCAGCTTCAGCCCGCCCCGGCTGACAAAGGGCAGCGTCTCCCCCCGCACCTCTATCCTGCTGTCCTCCCCCACCGGCTGGCCGGGCTTATCCGCCCGCTGGCCGTCCACAAAGACCTGCCCCGCCATAATGATGGCCTTGGCCCGGTCCCTGCCGCTTACCAGCCCCCGGGCCACAATGGCGGCGTCCAAACGCTCCTTCACAGCTGTTCCCCTCTCTTTATCCCATTGGCGGCGACATGGCCGAGGCGATGAGCACCCCCAGCAGCATCCCCCCCAGCACCTCCAGGGGGGTGTGCCCCAGGAACTCCTTCAGCTCCTTCGGCTCTGCCGGGGTACCGTCCCCCTTCTCCTCCTCCGCCTGGGGGCCAAAGTTTTCCTCGATCTCCTGGTTCAGCAGGTCAAAAACCTTGCTGAAGATGATCTTGTTGAGCACCTTGGCCTGCTCCCCGGCGGCGCGGCGCACCCCCATGGCGTCGTACATCACCACCATGGCAAAGGCAAAGGTGACGCCGAAGAGGGGGGAATCGAACCCCACCAGCTTGGCCATCCCCACCGTCATGGAGCAGACCAGGGCCGAGTGGGAGCTGGGCATCCCCCCGGCGCCGAACATCCGCTCCAGCCGCACCTCCCGGAAGCGGAAGAAGGTAAGGATGGTCTTGATCAGCTGGGCGCTGAACCAGGAGGTGACACCGACATTGATGATGTAGTTGCTGGTGATGACGCCCCAAAGGTTATCCATCGATTTCGCCTCCCGTTATGCTTTATCTATCGGTCCCGCTGTGCCAGCCGGTCGGCCAGCTGGTAGAGGAACGGATCGTCCAACACCGAGCCCTTGATGGCCAAATCCGCCTCCAGCACCAGCTCCTTTACAATCTGCCGGGACTTTTCCACCCCATAGAGGGTGGCGTAGGTGGTTTTGCCGTTCTCCTGGTCGCTGTCGATGGGCTTGCCCAGCGCCTCCGGGGTGGAGGTGACGTCCAAAAGGTCGTCGGTGATCTGGAAGGCCAGCCCCAGGTTTTTGGCGTAGCTGTCCGCCTTGGCGATGATATCGTCCGAGGCCCCGGCGATGATGCAGCCGATCCGGGCGCTGGCCCGGATAAGGGAGCCTGTCTTTAGGGAGTGGAGCAGGTTCAGCGCCTCCCCGGTGATGGGCTTGCCCTCGTGCTGGATATCGATGACCTGTCCCCCCACCATGCCGCCGGTGCCGATGGCCCGGGCCAGCTCCGCCGCCGCCTTTACCACCCGCTGGGGGGGATATCTGCCGGTGTAATACTGCCCCAGCATCGTCTCAAACCCCAGGGTCAGCAGGCCGTCCCCCGCCAGCACCGCCATGGCCTCCCCGTACCGGACGTGGCAGGAGGGCTTGCCCCGGCGCAGGTCGTCGTCGTCCATGCAGGGCAGGTCGTCGTGGATCAGGGAGTAGGCGTGGACCATCTCGATGGCGCAGGCGAAGGGCATGGCCTCCTCGGTGGTGCCGCCGCAGAGGCGGCAGAAGACCAGGCAGAGGACGGCCCGGATCCGTTTGCCTCCCCCCAAAAGGCTGTAGGCCATGGCCTCCTGCACCGTTTTTTGCAGGGTGTCCCCCTGGGGGAGGTAGCCCGGCAGGGCAGCCTCCACCGCCTGATAATCGCGCGCAAACTGTTCCTCATAGCTGCCCATTCAAACGGCCTCCTTCCCCGCCGGCGTCCGGCTTACCGGTCCCTCCGTGTCCTCTCGATGGCGTGTACCACCCACCCTATGCCGGCAATCAGCGCCAGCAGCACCGCTCCCCCATAGGGCCGGTTGCCAAGGCCCCTGCAAAAAAGCCTGCCAGGGCGGGATGCACATCGTTGCCACCGCCAAAACGGCCATGGTCTCCTCCTCCGCTACGCCTCCGGCACCCGGTGCTCCTCCAGCACCAGCTCCGCCTCCCGCAGCTGGTCCATGCACCGCCGGGATAGCTTCATCCCCTCGGCAAAAAGGGCCAGCGAATCGTCCAGGGTAACGGTGTCCTCCCCCAGCCTGCTTACGATCTCCTCCAGCCGCCGGAGGGACTGCTCCATGGTTTCCTTCTGCTCCACTCTCTCACTCCTCCTTCCTGCGGCAGACACGGATGGTGGATACCACCTCTCCGTCGGCCAGCAGGGTGGTCAGCTCCTGCCCCGGGGCCAGCCCCTCCACCGTGGTGACGGTTTTTCCCTCCCGCAGGGCGATGGACCAGCCCTTGCGCATCACCGCGGCGGGGTTCAGCAGCTCCAGCTGCCGCAGCAGGTGCAGCGTCTGCCCCTCCAGGGCGGATAATTTTCCTTTTTCCGCATCCCATAGTAATCTTACCAAATATTCCAGCCGTTGTCTATTTTTTTCCACCCGCTGCCGGGGAGATCTTGCCGAAAGAAGGCGGATGCTCTGCTCCAGCCGCTGCTCCCGGCGGCGGAGCTGTCCCTCTGCCGCCGTGGCCACGGCCTCCCGGAGCCGGCGGACCTGCTCCAGCAGCGCCTCCCGGTCGGGGCAAAGGAGCTCCCCTGCCGCCGTGGGGGTGGCGGCTCTGGCATCGGCCACCAAATCCAGGATGGAGTAATCCACCTCGTGGCCCACCGCCGATACCACCGGCACCGGGCAGCGGCACACCTGGTACGCCAGGGCCTCGTCGTTAAAGGCGGAGAGGTCCTCGTTGGAGCCGCCCCCCCGGGCGATCACCGCCGCCTGGCAAAGGCCCTCCTCCTCCATGGCCCGCAGCGCCCGGCACACCGAGGCGGGGGCCGACGCCCCCTGGACGGTGCAGGGGTAGTGGATGAGCCTGCACCCGTACCCCCGGCGGCGGAAGGCCTTGACGATATCCTGGAGGGCGGCACCCTCCCGGGAGGTGATAACCCCCACCGTATCCGGAAAGGGGGGCATGGGGCGCTTGCGCTCCTGGCGGAAGAGCCCCTCCCGGTAGAGCCGCTGCTTCAGCGCCTCCAGGTCCCGCCGGCCCTGGCCCTCCCCCAGGGGCTGGACATCGTAGACCTTTAGCTGGAAGCTGCCGCTCTGCTCGTAAAGGGTGGCCATCCCCCGCACGATTACCGCGTCCCCCTCCTCCGGCAGCTCCTGGAGCCGCTGGACGTAGCTGCTGAACATGACGCACTTTACCAGCCCCCCATCGTCCCGGATGGAAAAATAGAGGTGGCCGGTGGCCCGGTGGAGGGTAAGGTTGCTTACCTCTCCCTTGACCATAATGTCCTCCAGCGTCTTCTGCTCCTCCAAAAGGGACCGCACATAGCGGCAGAGCTGGGAGACGGTGAGGACGCGAAACCCTGGGGCCAATCTAACATCCCTCCCTTTGCCGGCGCCACAGGACGCTGGCCAGTATGGCCACACCGGCGGCGTTATCGGCAGAAAATTCCGGCGCGGCAAAATCGCAGCCAAACCGCCCTGCCAGCTCCTCCCGCAGGATGCCGTTGGAGGCCACCCCGCCGGAGAAGACCACCGGCAGCCCCGGGTGCTCCGCCAGCGCCTCCCCGGTCATCCGGCAGAGGACGGCGCAGACCTGGGCCAGCACAAAGCGGCAGAGGTCCTCCGGGGCGGTGCCGGCCGCCAGCAGCTGGGCCGCCTTGTTCTCCAGGCCGGAAAGGCAGCAGTCCCGCCCCCGGAAGGCGGGGCGGGCAGGCTTGTCCCACCGGCCCCGCCGGGCCAGCTCCTCCAGCCGGGGCCCCGCCGGGAAGCCCAGCTTTAGCATCCGCCCCACCCGGTCGATCAGCTGCCCGGCGCTGATATCCAGGGTTTTGGCGATGATCTCCGGGGCAAAGACCGCCTCCCGGCTGGGCCGGACCAGCAGCCCCTCCAGGGTGCCGCCGGAAACATGAAAGGCCAGAAAGGGCCGCTCCATCAGCTCCATCCGCCCGGCGGACCAGAGGGCGGCGGCGATGTGGCCGTTTTGGTGGGAGGTGGCAAAAAAGGGCACCCCGCCCACCCTGGCCACCGCCTGCCCCACGGTGCTGCCCGCCAAAAAGCAGGGCATATAGGATTCCGGCAGGCTCCGGGGCCGGTCTGAGGCGCAGACGGCGGCCAGCCCGCCCCCCTCCCCCAAATCCAGCCCCGCCAGCACCTGGGGGAGCTGGCGGACATGATGAAAAAGAGCATCACTCTGCCGCAGGCCCAGCTCCCCCTCCCCCACCGGGAGGAGCCTCCTGCTGTGGCAGACAGTGCTGCTCTCTGGTTCATAAGCCGCGACAGAGGTGGTGTAGTTGCTGGTGTCAATCCCCAGGAAGTACGGTTTATCCAATTTCCTTCTTCCCGCCTTCCTCGCCGGCCTCCCGGCTCCTTGCATAGCCCCCCAGCACCCCGTTGACATAAGCCGGGTCGTCATCGCCGCCGTATTTTTTGGTCAGCTCCACCGCCTCGTCGATGGCGGCCCCCACCGGCACCTCCAGCCAAAGCATCTCGCAAAGGGCCAGCCGGAGTACCGAAAGCGTCACCTTGGGCAGGCGGTTCAGCTTCCATTTGGCGGAAAAGCGGTCGATGATGGCGTCCAGCTCCTCCCGGTGCTCCCGCACCGCCGAAGCGGCCTTTACCGCGTATCCGCTTACCGCAATGTCCCGGCACTGGCTGGCGGAATCCACCAGCTCCTCCACCGGGGCGTTGTTAAAGATCATCTCAAAGACCAGCGCGAACGCCTGCTCGCGGGCCTCCCGCTTGGCGGTTTTTGCCATATTCCCCTCCACACAAATCCTCATAAACACCTACAAAAGCCTCTTTTTCACAAGCGGCCTTGCGTTTTGCCGGAAACCCCTTTGGGCCCTCCTCTGTCATCCGCCCCCGCTTGCCGCCAAGGGCCGGCCCAGGGGCCTACTCCCCGGGGGTCTCCTCGGCAAAGTCCACCCCCACAATTTGCAGGTTTACCTTGGAGACCACAATGCCGGTCATATTCTGCACCGCCTCCTTGACGTTGGTTTGCAGCTTTTTGGCCAGCTCCGGGATCTTGGTGCCGTGCTTTACCTTGACGCGGATATCGATGACGGCCACCCCGTCCTCCAGCTGGATGGAGATGGGCCGCAGGGGCTGGCGCTCCAGCCAGCCGGTGATGCTGGCCGGCATCGGGGCCAGGGCGGCGACACCCTCCATATCGGCAACGGCATAACCAGCAATAGAGGCGATGACATCCTGGGAGATCTTGAGGCTCCCGGCGTTGGGAACATATTTCTGCTCAGACATTTGTTGTACCTCCAGATTTTGGTGTCGGCGACGCGCCTGCTTGGGCTCCCTCCGGGCCGGGGCGGCAGGGCGAAGAAAAGCCTGCCCGGCCCGGGGAGGGCTCTCCCACAGGCGCCTGAAGCAAAGGCGGACCGCCTTTTGGAACGGTAAGGAAATGGGGCACAACAGCCGCAGCGGCTATCATACCCCATTTCTCAGGGGTCCCCCGCCGCCCCCCGGGGGAGGACGGAAAAGGACCGCCTTGGTACCATCGGAAACCTGCTTTTGGGTATAATATCCATCACGGGATATTATACCACATTTTCCGAGCAGTACAACCTATTTGATTTCGATAATCGAAATATTTTTATCCGGCACCTCCACCTCGCCAAGGATGACGTCCTTGATCTGGGCGGCCTCGCTGTCGGTCATATCGGTGCACTTTACCAGCACGTCGATGCGGTCCTCCTCCAGGTAAACCATGCACTCGGCAAAGCCCCGGGCCTTAATCAGGTTTTCAATCTTCCCCTCGGTCTCGATGGATTTGGCGATGCTGGCGGCCTCCATGGTCAGCTGGGTCATCTGGTCGGTGGTGAGGTTGGCGTCCTCCAGCATATACTTAAGGGCGTCGGCGGCCTCGTCCCGGGCCTTGGTGCGGGAGAGCTTTGCCTCCGCAAAGTACGCCTCCCCGTAGGCAGCGGCGGCGTCCGCGTCCTCCCCGCCTGTGCCGTCCCCCGTGGGGGCCGGGGCGGTCATACCGTCCACCACACCGTCCACCGGGCCCTCCACCGCCACCTTGCTGGTGTTCTCAAAGCTGTCGCCGTTGATCTTTACATACTCCCAGTTGAGGTAGACCGCCACACTGAGGGCCAGCACAAGGGCGGAAAGGACGATGTGCTTTTTGCTGATAATCATGTTCATTTTCATTGCTGCATAACCTCCATGCTGTTTTTGGTACCAATATGGGCGTTCCCCACTGCCCTACCCGGTGCTGAGCCGGGAGACCGCGATGCGGGCAGAGGATATGTTAAGCGCCACCTTCACCGTATCCACCACCTTTCCCACCACCTGGGGGTCGCCGCCCCCTTCACAGACCACCACCACGCCCTTCACCTCCGGCTCCAGCCGTGCCGTCACCAGGGGCACCTTGCCCCCGGCCCCGTCCACCAGGACATAGGTCTGCTCTGTCACCTGCTTTTCCTGGGTCTTTTTTTCATCCTGGGCCCGGATGTCCTCCAGGACGTCGTTGTTCACCTTCTCGGATTTGGCGTAAACCTGGCGGTACCCGTTTTCCAGCGTCACCATCACCCGGACCTCCCCCACCCCCTCCATCTGCCCCAGGATGGTCTGGAGCCGGTCCTCCAATTCGGCGGCGTAGGCCTTGGCCTCCGCCTCCTGGACGCCGGCGTCCCGCGCCTCCGGCGCTTTTTCCGGCAGCAGGGAGGAGATGCCGATGAGCAGGATACCGGCCAGCCCCAGCACAAACAGCAGCGTTTGCAGGCTGATCCGGCGCTTGCCGATCTTCAGAATCGTTTGTTCCTTCATGGTCCCTCCCGCCCTATCCCAGCCGGACAGCGATGCCCAGCTCCTTTTCCAGCAGCTGCCGGAGCTCCTCGCCCCGGCCCGCAAGCTCCCGGGGCAGGATCAGCTCCGCCGTGAGCTCCGGCCTGCCGTTGTCCTTTGGTTCCTTTGCTTCTATGTATATTTGGATGTCCTGCCCGTTTATGCCAGATTCCCGCAGTTCCTCCACCGCCCTTTGGCGCAGCTCCTCCCGGGAGCGCTCCAGGGTATCCTGGAGAAAAAACTCGGTGACTTCGCCGGCGGCCTGCTCCATGGAGGCGGACGCCTCCGGCGGGTCCAGGTCCGGCAGCTCCAGCCGCATCCCCGCCGGCAGCAGGCAGCAGAGCATAAACAGCCCCAGCACCAGCCGCATCAGCCGCTCGGTCCCCCGGCTGGGGAGCAGCACCGATACCGCCCCGCAGAGCACCGCCCCGCAGCAGATGGTAAACACCCAGCGGTTTACCTCGGTCATGGCCCCGCCCTCCCTTCGTTTTGCTCACCCGCCCCGGAAGGTGACAATCAGCAGCGTGGTGGAGATAATCACCAGCAGGGCGTCGTACAGAAGCACCGCCATAATGATGCCGATGGTGGAGGAAAGCGATTTGAGCAGCTGGGTGATCTGGGTAAGGGAGAACAGCTCGCTCACCACCCCGCCCAGGCTGATGGTGAGGTACCAAACCCCGCAGCGCGCCAGCACCGGCAGAAAGGTGAGGGCGGTGACGACGATGCCGAAGGCCCCCAGCGTCCCCTTGACCAGCTGGATGCACCCCTGGGCCGCGGCAAAGAGGTCCGAGAGGGCCCCGCCCACCACCGGGATCATGCTGCCGATAAAAAACTTGGTGGTTTTGGCCGAGAGGGAATCCCCCCCGGAGGCCACCACCGACTGGATGGACATCAGGCCGATGAAGACGGTGAGGACAAGGCCCAGGGACCAGGTGACAAAGGTCTTGATCCCCCCCACAAACCCGGACAGCTTCAGCTTGGGGCAGACCACCGAGATCACCGACAGCGCCAGATAGGCGCAGAGGAGTGGGAGGAACACCGCTGTCACCAGCTGTGCCGTCAGCTGGCACATCCAGAAGAGCAGGAGGTTGTAGGCCATACCGGTCATGGGCTGGCCCGATGCGGTGACAACCCCGGCAAAGACCGGGATAAAGGTGAGGATAAAGACCGCAAAATCCCCGATGACCTGCCGCGCGTCGATGATACAGGCCACAATGGGGTCGATGATGACGCCGCTGATAAAAACGGTGATGACCACCCCCAGGATGGCCTCCATCCCCCCCGAGGCAAAGGAGGCCCCCAGGCTCTCCAGCATGGCGCATAGAATCAGGATGCCGGTAAGGGAGACCAGCAGCCGCGCCGGGGCCCGCACCGAACGCCCCAGGCTGCTCCACACCGCCTTTAGCAGCAGCCGGGGGGTAAAGCCCTCCACCGTGCCGGTGACGCCGTCCAGCTCCAGCTCCGCCAAAAGGCCCCGGGCCTCCTCCGGCAGCCTGTCCAGGACGCCGCCGGCGCCGCTTTGGTCAAAAAAGGCGTCCATCTGCCCCCGGTAATCGTACTCCGCCCCCCAGGCGGGGACGGCCAGCGCCGCCAGCAGCAGCAGGGCGGTTATCCCCGCCAGCAGCCCCTTTCCCTTCATTTTACAACATCCCCTTTGAGCCTATTCAGGAGTTCCCGGCTCACCGTCTTGGCAGGTTTTTTTGCGCCCTGCTGCGTTACTGCGCCCGCAGGCACATCCAGATACAAACGCTTTAGGCCAGGCTCAGCAGCCGCCCCGCCACCAGCAGCAGCCGCTCGAACAGGGGCAGGCTCACCAGCACCAGCGTCACCTTGCCCGCCAGCTCCACCTTGGCCCCGATGGCGTTCTCCCCGGCGTCCCGGCAGGTCTGGCCCGCCAGCTCGGTGAGGATGCAGACCCCCAGGCACTTCATCACCACCCCCACCAGCTCCCCGGAGAGGAGGGAATCGGCAAAAAGGTCCTCCAGCCGCTCCACCACCTGGGCGATGCCCTGGAGCAGGTAGAGCACCACCACCAGGCTACAGGCCAGGCTGACAAAGACGGCGTACTCCGGGCGGTACTGCCGCAGCATCAGGGCCAGCACCGCGGCGGTGATGCAGAAGACGGCCACCCCAAACAGATCCATACTCATAGCCCAAACACCGTCTTTACCGTCTCAAACAGGTTGCTGATCTCCTGGATCATCATCATCAGCACCACGATAAGCCCCGCCAGGGAGGTCAGCATCGCCTGCTCCTCCCGCCCGGACCGGAGAAGCACCTGGTACAGCACCGAAACAATGATGCCGATGGCGGCGATTCGGAAAATCAGATCCACATCCATTTTTCAGCACTCCCAACCCTTTTTCCTTCCCGGCGTCCCCGCCGAAGCCTCCGGCAGCGGCAGCCGCCCCCCGCCGGGGCCACAGCCGGAGGGGCAAACGGTCCGGCTGCTCCTATCGATAGAGCCGCTGTCCCGCCCGGGGCGGATACCGCTGCTCAGGCCAGCACGACCACCGCCAGCAGCCCCAGCAGGATCCCCATCCGCTGCCACAGCCCGCCCCGCCGCCGGCTCTCCTCCCGGGCCAGTTCCGCCTCCCGCCCCAGGCGGAGGACGGCGCCCTCCAGGGCGGAAAGCTGCTCCTCCAGCGGCTTTACCCCGATGACGTCCCCCAGGGAGCGCAGCACCTCCTCCACCGCCCCGGTCCTCCCCGCCGCCGCTGCCGCCGCGGCAAAGCTGCCGCTCTGCCGGAAGGCCTCCGCCATGGCCTCCACCCCCGGCAGGCCGGTAAAGGCGGTCTGCTTTGCCAGCATCCGGATAATCTCCCGGGGGGCGGCCCGGGTGCCGGCAAGGGTGACGGAAAACTGCCGGAGAAGCTCCTGCCAGCCGCCAACCACCCTTGCCCCCTCCGCCAGGGACCGGGCCTTGGCGAAGCCGCAGAGAACGCCGCAGCTAAAAACCATCACCAGCCCCAGCAGCTTCAGCATGGTACGCCTCCTTTGTCACAAGCGCCGCCAACCGGGCGGGACGGTCCGGGGTATCCAGCAGGGCCACGGCCCCAAAGGCGCCGGTCTCCATCAGCGCCCGGAGGACGGGGCTGCGCGGCAGCTCCTCCCGGCAGCCGCAGTGGACGGTGGCCACAAACCGCACCCCGCAGGCCAGCCCGGAGGCTACCTCCCCCACCTCCTCCAGCGAGCCCAGCTCGTCGCAGAGGATGTACTCCGGGGAGAGGGTCCGCACCGCCTGCCGGATGGCCTCCCCCTTGGGCAGGCCGCAGACCGCCTCGCCGCAAAGGCCGATGTCCCGCCGGGGCATCCCCCGGAACATGGCGGAAAGCTCGTACCGCTCGTCGATGAACACCACCTTGCGGCAGTCCCCCAGCTCCCCGGAGGCCAGCATCCGGCCCAAATCCCGCAGCAGGGTGGTCTTGCCGCTCCCCGGCCCCCCGGCCAGGATCAGCCCCGGCCCCCGGGCCAGGTCCCACCTTTGGCAGAGCTCCCGCCCCACCCCCGGGATCTCCCGGGAAACCCGCAGGCAGAGGGAGGAAATCTCCCGGCAGGAAACCGTCCCGTCCCGGTCCCGCACCACGCTGGCGCAGAGCCCCACCCGGTCCCCCTTGGGGGTGGTGACAAACCCCTGCTCCATCTCCCGCTGGTGGGTGTGCACCGAGTAATCGCAGAGGCGGACAAAGGCCTCCTGCAAAAGCTCCTGGTCCACCAGCAGGCCGTCCCTTCCGTCATCGGCAAGCCTGCCCCGCCCGGTGACAAACCGGCTGCGGCTGCCGTCGTAGACCGAAAGGGGCCGGCCGGCCCGCAGCCGCACCTCCCGGATGCGGCCCTTGTCCCCCTCCGGCACCCGCTCCAGCACCTCCCGCAGGATGGGCGGGAGGTAGAAAAGGGCCTCCTCGTACTCCGCCGCAAGCCCCCGTGTATCCATACACCCGCCCCCCTTTTTTTGGCCGCTTGTCCCTGGTATGGTTCAATATATGGGGGGTCGTCCGAGTTTATGACAAAGAAAATCCCCCGGGACAATGTCTCGGGGGATTGGGTTACGCCGTTTTTACCGGCCCGTCTCAAAGGCGGGGGCCTGTCCGGGGCGGCGTTTTTCGTTGTGGGCCTCCTTGATAGGGATGACCGTTTCCATATCGATGCCGTAGAGGTTGGCAAGAGCCAGGGTATAGTACATCACATCCCAAAGCTCCTCGCCGAGGGTGCCGATGATGTCATCGGGAGCCTTGGGGAGCAGGCCCTTGTGCATGGCGCGGGCCACCTCCCCTACCTCCTCCGCCAGCTTTAGGAAGTATTCCCGCTCCTGCCCGGGCTTGAAATCCTTCTGCCGCAGGTAGTCCTGCAAATATTTTACAGTGATGTTCCCGTCCACGCCTGTTACCTTCGATCGTCCCAGGGGCCCTTGACCACGTTATTTTTGCGCATCTGGTTGCGGAAGTTGTTGCGCACCTTGCGGTACTTAAAGTAGTTTTGGACACTCCCGGAGATGTAGGGCCAGAAGAAGATGAAGAAGTTGGCCAAAGCCAGCAGCGCCGCCAGCTTGCCCCCCAGGGGCTGGAAGAGGATGGCAGCGCCGAAGATCACCCAATCCAGCATGGCCAGGTACTTTACCTTAAGGGGGATAAACATCATAAAGAGGATCTCCTCGTTGGGAAAGAGGGCGGCGTAGGCCAGAAAGAGGGAGAGGTTCAGGTAGGTGGCGCTGCTGACGCCGGTGATGAACCCCCCCAGGATGGCCCCAATGGTTCCCAGCAGGTAGTAGAGGGTAAACTGAAACACCCCCCAGGCGTACTCCAGCCGGCAGCCGATCCAGTAGTAGAAGTACAGCATCAGCACCAGAGTAAAAAGACTGCCGCTGTAGTCCACAAAAAGGAAGGTGATCAGCCGCCACACCTGCCCCCGAAGGATCATCTCCCGGCTAAAGGAGAGCCACAGACGGACAGGCACCCCGCCGAACATCTCCACCAGGGTAAAAATCAGGGTGGTGGAGGTGATATACATCATCAGGTTTGGGATGCCAAAGCCCCCAAACCGCCGTTCCAGCTTGTTAAGCCAGTTCACATCGCTTCCCCTTTCTGGTTCGGCAGCGGCGCGCCGCAGCCGGGATGCCCCCGGCAGCCGGCGCCGCCTGCCGTTTTCTACAAAGTATGCCCGCCGGCTGCCAGCTTATCCCAGCGCCTTCTCCAGCAGCTCCCGGATCATGGCGGGGTTGCCCTGGCCCTTGGACTGGCGCATACACTGCCCCACCAAAAAGCCCAGGGCGTTGGTCTTGCCCCCCCGGTAGTCGTTTACCACCTTTTCATTGGCGGCAAGCACCGCCTGGACGACGGCCTCCAGGGCGCCGGTGTCGCTGATCTGGGCAAGGCCCTTCTCCTTCACCACCTCGCCGGGGGTCTTGTCGCTCCAGATGATCTCCTCCAGCACCGTCTTGCCCGCCGTGTTGGAGATGGTCTTCTCCTCGATCAGGGCGATCATGTCGCAAAGCTTCTCCGGGGTAAGGCTGGTATCGGCAATGGTCTTGTTTTTTTCGTTGAGGATGCGGGAAACATCCCCCAGCAGCCAGTTGGACACCGCCTTGGGCTGGCACCGGCCCAGGGCGACGCACCGCTCAAAGTAATCCGCCTTGTCCAGATTCTCGCAGAGGAGGTTGGCGTCAAAGAAGGGCAGGCCGGTCTCCTTCATGTACCGCAGCAGCTTTGCGCCGGGCAGCTCCGGGATGGTGCCCCGCAGCTCCTCCAGCAGCTCCTCCGGCACCACGATGGCCCCCAGGTCCGGCTCCGGGAAGTAGCGGTAGTCCTGGGCGTCCTCCTTGGAGCGCAGCAGGTAGTTTTTCCCCGCCAGGTCGTCCCAGCGGCGGGTCTCCTGGCTGATGGTGCCGCCGGCCTCCAGCACCTCGATCTGGCGGCGGGCCTCGTACTCGATGGCCCGCTCCACCGCGGAAAAGCCGTTGACGTTCTTCATCTCGCACCGGGTGCCAAACTCGGTGGCGCCCTCCGGCATCACCGAGACGTTGACGTCGCAGCGGATGGAGCCCTCCTGCATCTTACAGTCGGAGATATCCAGGTACTGGAGGATGGCCCGGATGGAATCCAGGTAGGCCTTGGCCTCGTGGGCGGAGCGCATATCCGGCTCGGAGACGATCTCGATGAGGGGGACGCCGCAGCGGTTCAGGTCCACCAGGCTGCCGGAAAAGCTCTCCGAGTGGATGAGCTTGCCGGCGTCCTCCTCGATGTGGATGCGGGTAATGCCGATGCGCTTGGTGTTCCCCTCCTCGTCCACCACGGCGTCGATGTAGCCGTGCTCGCAAAGGGGGATGTCAAACTGGGAGATCTGGTAGGCCTTGGGCAGGTCGGGGTAGAAATAGTTCTTCCGGTCCGCCTTGCAGACGGGGTTGATGGTGCAGCCTGTGGCGTAGCCCATCCGGATGGCGTACTCCACCACCTTTTCGTTGAGGGTGGGCAGGCTCCCCGGCATCCCGGTACAGTTGGGGCAGCAGTTGGAGTTGACCTCCGAGCCAAAGGAGTTTTTGCAGCTGCAATAGATCTTGGTTTTGGTGGAAAGCTCGGCGTGGACCTCCAGGCCGATGACGGTGATGTATTTCATCCCTTACCCCTCCCCTTCCGTAATATCGGCGACGCCGCAGAGGCTGCCGCCCCGGAGCTGCTGGAACGCGTAGGCGGTGTCAAACAGCCGCTCCTCCGAAAAGCGGGGCCCGATGAGCTGCAGCCCCACCGGCAGGCCCTGCTGCATTCCGCAGGGCACCGAGAGGCCGGGGAGGCCGGCGATATTTACCGCGATGGTGCAGATATCGGCGGCGTACATCTTCAGGGGGTCCCCGATGTTCTCCCCCAGCCGGAAGGCGGTGGTGGGCGAGGTGGGGGTGGCGATGACGTCGCAGTCCTGGAAAGCGGCGGCAAACTCGGCCCGCAGCGCCTTCTGGAACAGCTTTGCCTTGTTGTAGTAGGCGTCGTAGTAGCCGGAGCTTAGGACAAAGGTCCCCAGCATGATGCGGCGCTTCACCTCGTCCCCAAAGCCCTGGCTCCGGGTTTTCTCGTACATATCCACCAGGCCGTCGTACTCCTCCGCCCGGTAGCCGTATTTTACCCCGTCAAACCGGGCCAGGTTGGAGGAGGCCTCGGCGGAGGAGATGATGTAGTAGGCGGAAAGGGCGTAGTCGGTGCCGGGGAGGCTCAGCTCCCGGAGCACCGCCCCGGCCCTCTCCAGCTCCCGGAGGGCGGCATGGACCGCCTCCCCAACCCCGGCGTCCACCCCGGGGCCGAAGTACTCCTTGGGGATGCCGATCCGCAGCCCCTTGACGTCGCCCTTCAGGGCGGCAAAATCGGGGTAATCCCGCCGGGCGGTGGTGGCGTCCATGGGGTCCCGGCCGCAGATGGCGCCGTAGAGGGCCGCTACGTCCTCCACGCACCGGCCAAAGGGGCCGATCTGGTCCAGGGAGGAGGCGAAGGCCACCAGCCCGTACCGGGACACCGAGCCATAGGTGGGCTTAAGGCCGATGACTCCGCAGAGGGCGGCGGGCTGGCGGATGGAGCCGCCGGTGTCGCTCCCCAGGGAGAGCACCGCCTCCCCTGCCGCCACCGCCGCGGCGGAGCCCCCGGAGGAGCCCCCGGGCACCCGGGTAAGGTCGTGGGGGTTGGCGGTTTTCTTAAAGTAGGAGGTCTCGCAGGAGGAGCCCATGGCAAACTCATCCATGTTGGCCTTGCCGGTCATCACATAGTCCGCGCCCAAAAGCTTTTCCACCACGGTGGCGTTATAGGGGGGGCGGAAGTTATACAGCATCCGGGAAGAACAGGTGGTGAGCACGTCCTTGGTGCAGATGTTGTCCTTTACCGCAACGGGGATGCCCGCCAGGGGGCCGATGGCCTCCCCGGCGGCGATCTTCTGGTCCACGGCCCGGGCGGCGGTGATGGCCCCCTCCCGATCCAGGGTGACATAGGCCCCCACCCGCTCCTCGCAGGCGTCAATGCGCCCAAAGACCGATTCCGCAATCTCCGCGGCGCTGCACTCCCTTTGACAGAGCATCCGGTGCAGCTCCCTGGCGGTCAGCTGATACAGGCTCATGGCTCGTCCTCCTCCAAATCTTCTTCGTCGTCATAGTCGCTTTCATCCACCAGCCCCCGGACAAAGGCCTCAAAGGTATCCGCCAAGGGGGTGATTTCGTAGTCGGCCTCCTGGTCGATGTGCACCACCTTGGGCTCCCCCTGGGGGCCGCATTCCCGGTAGTCCAGAAAGACCATGTCGTGCCCGGCCGAGGGGCAGTCGCAGATGGCGACGCCGATATCCGGGTAGCCCCACTCCTCAATCATAAACCGGGAGCCCAGGGTGCCGCAGAGGGAGTACATCTTGTCCCGGCCGATGCTGAGAAAGCCCTCGATGGCGATATGGTCCTCCGCCCAGCTGGTGGGAACAGCGGTGGGGAACGCCGTCCTTTTGGAAAAGCCGCCGTTCTGCACCCGCATCAGGGCCAGATAGCTTTCCGGGAGCTTGTACCCCAGCTCCTCCTCCACCGAGCGGATCATCTCGTCGGTGGGGGGTGTCAGCACAAATTTCTTTCGGACGTAGTCGCTGGGCTGTTTCCAAAAGCCGTCAAGATCAAAGCCCTCCAATGCCACAGCAATCCCTCCTTATTCCACCGTCTTGGGCACCACGATGCAGCCCGCCGCCGACTGGGGGGCGTTTTGCAGCACCACCTCCCGGCGGAGGGAGGGGCGGATCTCGTCCCTGCGCAGCTCCATCCCGTCGGCGGGGTCCACCCCAAGGGTCTGGTTTTCCACCGCGGGGAGCCTTTCCACCATGGCGACGATGTTCTCCATCTCCCGCTGGAACCTCTCCACCTGGTCCTCCCCGATGGAAAGGCGGGAGAGCTTGGCAATGTGCCTGATATCGATATTCATTCGGTTTTACCCCCATCTATCATTTTTCGGAGCTGCTCCTCGGTAATCACCGGGATGCCCAGCTGGTTGGCCTTGGTCAGCTTGCTGCCGGCGTCCTCCCCGGCCAGGACATAGCTGGTCTTTTTGGAGACCGAGGAGGAGGTCTTTCCCCCGTGGGCCTCGATGATGGCGCTGGCCTCCCCCCGGCTGAGGGTGGGGAGGGTGCCAGTGAGGACAAAGGTAAGGCCGGTAAACTCCCCGGTGGCCTCCACCACCGCGGCGGTGGTGTTAAGGCCCAGCCGGGCCAGCTCCTGGCAGAGGGCCAGGTTGTGCTCGTCCCGGAAGTAGTCCTCCACAGCCCTTGCCATAATCTCCCCAAAGCCGTCGATGGCGGCGATCTCCTCCCAGCCGGCGGTCTGGACCTTCTCCAGGGAGCCGAACCGCCCGGCCAAAAGCTTTGCGGCCTTTTCCCCAATGCCCGGCAGCCCCAGGCCAAAGAGGAGCTGGGAGAGATCGTTTGCCTTGGACCTTTGGATGGCCTCCACAAGCTTTTCCGCCTTGCGCTTTGCAAAGCCCGGCAGCTCCAGCAGCTGCTCCCGGGTCAGGCGGTAGAGGTCGGCGGGGGTGTGTACCATCCCCCGGTCGATGAGCAGCTGGCAGACCACCTCCCCCATGCCGTCGATATCCATGGCGGAGCGGGAGCAAAAGTGGATGATGCTGCGGGTAAGCTGGGCGGGACAGCTGAAGTTGGGGCAGCGCACCGCCGCGGCCCCCTCCTCCCGGACCAGCCTTGCGCCGCAGGAGGGGCAGACCTCCGGCAGGCGGTAGGGGGCCTTGTCCGGGTTGTGCCACACCACCGAGAGCACCTCGGGGATGATCTCCCCCGCCTTCCGCACCAAAATCCTGTCCCCTACCGAAAGCCCCATCTGGTCGATAAAGTCCTGGTTGTGGAGCACCGCCCGGCTGACGGTGGTGCCCGCCAGGGTGATGGGCTCAAAGACGGCGGTGGGGGTGACAGCCCCGGTGCGGCCCACCTGGACCTGGATCTCCAGCAGGGTGGTCTCCTTTTCCTCCGGGGGGTATTTGTAGGCGATGGCCCAGCGGGGGAATTTGGCGGTAGCCCCCAGCAGCTCCCGGTGGGCAAAGCCGTTGACCTTTACCACCGCGCCGTCGATGCCGAAGGGGTAGCTGCCCCGGTTGTTCCCGATGGCCTCGATGTCCCGGATGACCTCCTCGATATCGCTGTAGGCCTTGTACTCCGGGATGACCTTAAAGCCCAGCTCCCGGAGAAAATCCAGGGAATCGCTGTGGGAGGCAAGGGTTTTGCCCTCCACCTGCTGGATGTTGAAGACAAAGATATCCAGCCCCCGTTTGGCTGTAACCTTGGGGTCCTTTTGGCGCAGCGAGCCGGCGGCGGCGTTGCGGGGGTTTTTGAAGGGCTGCTCCCCCGCCAGCTCCTGGGCCTCCACCACCCGCTCAAAGCTCTTTACCGGCATATACACCTCTCCCCGCACCTCCAGCAGGGGGAGCTGCTCCGGCAGCCGCAGGGGCACCGAGCGGATGGTGCGGATGTTCTCGCTGACGTCCTCCCCGGTAAAGCCGTTGCCCCGGGTGGAGCCCACGGTCAGCACCCCGTCCCGGTACTCCAGCGAGACCGAAAGGCCGTCGATTTTGGGCTCCACCACATAGGAGGGGTCCGGGACAGTCTCCCGCACCCGGCGGTCAAAGTCCCGCAGCTCCTCAAAGGAAAAGATATCCTGGAGCGAGCCCATCTGCACCTTGTGCTCCACCGTGGCAAAGGTGTTGGAGGCGTTGCCCCCCACCCGCACCGTGGGGGAGGTTGGGGAGTAGTACTGGGGGTTGGCCTCCTCCAAATCCAGCAGCTGATGGAAAAGCTTGTCGTACTCGAAGTCGGAGATCTCGGGGTCGTCCTGGTCGTAGTACCGGTGGGCGTGGTACTCCACCTGCCTGCGGAGCGATTCGATTTGCTCCAAAATGGGGTCCTTTTGGGTATCCGGCATCTTTCTTCACCTCGTTTTTAACGAAGCTATTTTACCACAATCTGTTTGATATTACAATTCCCGGAAGAGGAAATTTCACCCCTCTCCCGGGAATTTTTGCCGCCGGGTCACTCCTCCCCCGCCCCGTAGTCCTGGATCATCCCCACCAGGGGGTCGGTGCCGTCCGCCACCATGGTGTAGGCCCCCGGCACCAGCCCGACGATTACCGTTTCCGCCAGACAGATATCGGTATCCACCTGGCTGAGGATGGCGTACCCCGGCAGCACCGCCTGGATGTCCAGCCGGACATGAAGAAGGATCTGGTGGCGGGTCTGGTTGATGCCCGCCTGGTCAAAGGCGTTTTTCACCTGTGTCTGGACAAAGCCGGCGGGGATCAGGCGGATCTCCACCTCCGGGCCCCGGCCGGAAAGAAGGGGGTTGCCGGTGAGGGTGCCCGCCGGGAGGGTGAGGCGCTGGCTGGTAAACTCCAGGATGCTTTCGATCACCGAGGCGGTGACGGCGGACTGGAGCCGGGACATGGCCAGCATATCGGTTTGCAGGGAGGTGACGGTGCCCTGGTCGCTGTAGGTGAGGCGGACAAAGTCCCCGTAGGCAGCGCCCTCCTTTTCCAGGTGGCGGTAAACCGCCTCCTGGATGGCCTGGGTGGCGTAAAGGCTGGCCTGGCTTTCCGCCACCGCCGTCACCGCCGGGCGGAGCTGGGCGTCCCCCCACAGGGCGCAGCCCACCAGCACCGCCGCAAGCAGCAGGCACCGCCGCCGGAACCGCCGCCTTTTGCTCCTATGCCGCCGCCGGATCTCCATCCTCCCACCCCCGTTTCCTTCTACAGTATATTCCGGGACAGGGCGGAGGTTGAATCCCTCACCCAAAGCCGCCGGCCTGCATAGGATGGCGCAAAAAACGGAAAGAGAGGTACCGTCATGGAGAAACGTTGTCAGTGCGAGCTCCCCTACCCCCCGGTAGAAGTAACCTGCCCCGATCCCCGGTGGCTGCCACCGCTGCGGGACCTTTACGCCGGACAGCACAGCGAGCTTAGCGCCATTGCCCAGTACTGCTTCCAGAGCTTTGTACTGAGCCGGGACCACGGGGAGCTGGCAAAGCTGCTGCGGAGCATTGCCATTGTGGAGATGCACCACCTGGAGATGCTGGGCAGGCTCATCTGCCTTTGCGGCGGGGTGCCGGACTTTGCCGGGGGCTCCCCCCGCCGGTGGTGGAACGGCTCCTGCCTGAACTACCGCCAGGACCTCTGCGGGGCGCTGGCGGCAAGCATGGCCGACGAGACGGCGGCGGTGGACGCCTACCGGCGGGCCGCCTGCCTCATCGGGGATCCCAAGATCCAGGAGCTGCTGCGGCGCATCGCCATGGACGAGGAGCTCCACGTCCGGCTGCTGCGGGAGGCCCTGGCCCAGTGCGGCTGTCCCCGGCAGCAGGGCTGAAAGCTGCCCCGCCGGCGCAAGAAAGCAGCGCCGGCGGGGCGGTTTTGTGTTTTTCTGGCGCCATAGCAGGCGGCCTGGCAGACCGCTTTTCCCCAAGCCGCCCGGGATGGTGGCCCGGTACGGCTTCTCAGTCCCCGGCCTTCCCCCTGCGCCGGGGAAAGTACAGGTAAAGCTGGCACTTCATCATGCCGTTGTAGAGCTTGCGGCGCTTATCCGCCGGACGGCCGAACAGCTCCTCGAAGCCCTCCACCGAGCTGATGACGGCGTACCCCACCTGCTCCGCCGGGGGGAAGACGCGGCCCATCACCCGGCAGAGCTCCTCCGCCTCGGACTGGCCCAGCAGCCGCTCCCCGTAGGGCGGGTTGCAGACCACCACCGATTTCTCCTCCGGGAGGGTAAAGTCCCGGATGTCCGCCAGCCTCGTTTCCACCATGGGGGCCACCCCCGCCTTTTTGGCGTTGCCCGCCGAGATCTCCAGCGCCTCCGGGCTGATGTCGCTGCCCACGGCCCGGAAGGTGGCGTCCTTGCGCACCGCCGAAAGGGCCTCCTCCCTCTTTTCCCGCCAGACCTGGCCGGGGATCCACCCCCAATGCTCCGCCGCAAACCGCCGGTAGAGCCCCGGGGCGATGTTCTTTGCCTTGTAGGCCCCCTCGATCAAGAAGGTGCCGCTGCCGCAGAAGGGGTCGTAGAGCCGGGTGTCCGGGTAGATGCGGACAAGGTCCAGAATGCCCGCCGCCAGCGTCTCCCGGATAGGGGCCTGGTTCTGCACCCGGCGGTAGCCCCGTTTGTGGAGCCCCGGGCCGGTGGTATCCAGCATGATGGTTACAATATCCCGGTGGATGGAAAACTGGAGCTGGTACAGGGCGCCGGTTTCCTCAAACCACTGGATGCCGTATTGGGCGCCCAGCCGCTTTACCGCCGCCTTTTTGATGATGGCCTGGCAGTCCGGGACGCTGTGGAGCTGGGAATTCAGCGACCAGCCCTTGACCGGGAAGCGGTCCCTTTTGCCGATGAACCGCTCCAGGGGCAGCGCCGCCACCCCGTCAAAAAGCTGGGTAAAGGTGACTGCCCGGAAGCTCCCCAGCACCAGCAGCACCCGCTCGGCGGTGCGCAGCCAGAGGTTGGCCCGGGCCAGGTCCTCCGCCGTGCCGGTAAAATCCACCCGGCCGTCGGCGGCCGCCACCTCGTCCATCCCCAGCCGCTTCAGCTCCCCGCTAAGGACGCTCTCCAGCCCAAAGCCACAGGGGCAGGCAAACCGAAATTGTTCCATATCCATCCTCCAAAAACGGTGGGAAGCCGGTTGCAGCTCCCCACCGCCTATTTGTCACCTTGCCACAGCCTGTCCCTTTGGCGCCAGACAGGCGTGTTAATCCTGGACAGGCTCCAGCAGGCCATAGTTGCCGTCCTTGCGGCGGTACACCACGTTAACTTCCCCGGTATCGCCGTTGCGGAACATAAAGAACTCGTGGTTCAGCAGGTTCATCTGGAGGATGGCCTCCTCCACGTCCATCACCGACACCGGGAACTTTTTGGTCTTAACCAGGGTGTCCGGGCCCTCCTCAGGGCTCACCTCCGGGATCTCCAGCTCGGCGGCGACGGGGACAGGGGCCTTCAGGCGGCGCTCCAGCCGGTTTTTGTTCCGGACAATCTGGGTGGAGAGGACATCCGCCACCAGATCCAGGGAGATCTGGCGGTCCCGGCTGGTCTTCTCCCCCCGGAAGAACATCCCCTTGGACTTGATTGTGACCTCGACCGTCTCCTCGTCCCCCTCGTTGGTAACAACGATGGTGACGTTGGGGTCGTCATCGAAGAACTTCTCCAGGCGCTTCAGGCGCTTTTGGGCATATTCCTTAAAGGAATCCCGGATGGTGGTTTTCCGTCCCAGGTAGCTGATGTTCATCATAAGGCCACACTCCTTGTCCGTTTTTTAAGCTTCGGCTATTTGCCGAAATCCTTATCCCCAGTATATCCCATTTTATGGAAAATTACAATATCCTTTTGTAAATTTTCTCGTTTTGGAGCCCACGCAGCATCTCCCTGCGCGCCGCCTTAACGGAGCTGCTTCCCGTCCACAAAAATATGCTCCGGCTTTACCAGCAGGCCGATGGGGTCCTCCCCAAAGATCAGGATATCCCCGTCCAGGCCGGGGGCGATGCGCCCCACCCGGTCCCCGATGCCGCAGATGCCCGCGGCGCTGCCGGAGATGAGGGGGATGGCCTTCTCCCTTGGCACCCCCGCCTTTACCGCAATGGCCACCGAGGCGGCCAGCAGGTCGATGGGCACCTCCGGGGCGTCGGTGTTGATGGCCACCTCCACCCCCGCCCTTAGCAGTACGGCTGCGTTTTTTCGCTCCAGGCTGCGCAGCTCCGGCTTGCCCCGGGTGGAGATCACCGGCCCGCAGATCACCGGTACCCCCGCCCCGGCGATGGTCTCCGGGATCAGGTGCCCCTCGGTGCCGTGGACAATCACCCCGTCCAGCCCAAACTCCCGGATGATCCGCAGGGCGGTACAGATGTCGTCGGCCCGGTGGGTGTGGAAGTGGGCCTTTACCTGCCGGGTCAGCACCGGGATCAGGGCCTCGCACTTGGCGTCCAGCTCCGGCGGGTCGGTGTCCTCGTCCTCCTTTGCCCTCTGGCAGTCCTCCCAGTACCGTTTTGCCTTTTGCAGCTCCCCCCGGATGATAGCGGCGATGGCCATCCGGGTGACTGGGGTTTGGGACTTTTCGCTGTACACCCCCTTGGGGTTCTCCCCCAGGGCAAATTTCATCCCCACCGGGGCTTTTATCACCATCTCGTCCACCACCCGGCCCCGGGTCTTCATGGCGCAGATCTGCCCCGCCACCGGGTTGGCGCTCCCCGGGCCGGTGACGATGGTGGTGATGCCGTAGTCCAGCGCCTCCTCAAAGGCCCGGTCCAGGGGGTTCACCCCGTCGATGGCCCGGAGGTGGGGGGTGCAGGGGTCGGTGGTCTCGTTGCCGTCGTCCCCCTCAAAATCCAGCCCCTCCTCCCACATCCCCACGTGGCAGTGGGCGTCGATAAAGCCGGGGGTGACGATTTTGCCCCGGGCGTCCAGCACCGGCTCCCCCCTGTCCGGGCAGCTCCCCTGGCCCACCGCCGCAATCCTGCCGCCCTCCAGGCGGATATAACCGTCCCGGATGACGGCTCCGTCCCCAATATGGATGGTGCCTCCCTGGATGATCATTGCTCTGTCCCCTTTCCCCATCGGATGTATTTCATCATTAGCTCCCGGTTGTCTGTCCGTCCCACCTGGCAGCGGATGAGGTATTCCGCCATCACCGCGTCCCGGCCGGAATCGGTTTCCTTATATTGGTCCGGATCCCGGTTTACAATGCCGCCCCGGATCCTTCCCTCCGGGGATACTGGTATCTGGTAGATGCAAAAGCCTGTCCAGCTGCGGTAAATATAGAACACCCCGTCCACAAAGCAGCGGAACCACTTGTCCTCCATCCCCCGGGGGACGTGTCCCTGGCGGAGCAGGGCCAGCTCCGCCGGGGTCAGGTCCATCTGGATGGGGAACGGGGCGTTTTGGGCGGGCATCTCTTGGGTCTTCCAGTCGCCGCGCTTTGCCTCGGCCATCCTTCTCACCTCCCCTGTGGCGCAACGCAAAAAGGGGGCGCCGGCCCCCTTCTGCTATCTGTATATCCCTTGTTACTTGGACCGGGAGCGGCGGTTGGCGCTGCCGCGGCGGGTATCGATCACCCTTTTCAGGTCGGACATACGGTCGTCGCTGGACTTTTTGTAGCGGCTGAGCATATCCTCAAAGGCATCGCCGGTGCTGGGCATCGGGGCCGGGCGGTTCCAGGACCGGGGGGGATAGCTCCGCTGGGGCCTGCCGCCCTCTCTGCCGGCGGGCTGGCCCTGCCGGGGAGCCCCCTTGTCCATCGTCTCCTTGATGGAAAGGCTGATCTTGCCTCCCTCGTTGATGCCGATCACCTTTACCGTGACCTCATCCCCTACCTTCAGGTAGTCGCCAATGTCCTTTACATAGGTGTTGGCTACCTCGGAGATGTGGATCATCCCAGAGCCCCCGCCCTCCAGATCCACAAACGCCCCGTAATTCATCACTTTGACAACCTTGCCGGCCACGACACTTCCTACCGATACCAAATTCGTTCCTCCCAAAACACTTCAGTTTGCGCCAGAGATATCCACAAAGACGCGCTCGTCGGGGTGGGCATAGTCCAGCTTTTCCCGGGCGGCCCGCTCCAGCGTGTCCTCGTCCTCCCGGAGAGAGAGCTGCGCATCCTTGTTCTTCAGCCGCTGCAGCTCCACCTGCTCTTCCATTGCCATCAGCTGCTCCTGCATCTCCACGATATCCAGCCTGGTCTTTACAAAATAGACGACGAAAAGGATGGTCAGCAGGACACAGGCCAGACGGAGCAGGGAGTTGATGGAAAAAGGGCTCGGCTTCCGCTCCTTTTTGCCCACGCCATCACCGTCCTTTTCGATAGGAAGAAAACCGCAAAAAACCCCGACGATTCCCGGCCCCACCCGGAGACCCGCCGTTTTGTCCACCTATGGAAAGGTTTTTTCTGCTTTCCTCCTTATTTTTCATATTATACATCATAACCATATGGGATTTCAAGCCGGTTTTTACCCGAAAAATGGTATTTCTTCCCCTTTTTTCCAGCCTGCGGGCCACCCGGGCGCTTCTGTCCCCCGCCCAGGCAAAGGGACGCCACAAGAAGGCCAGCACCGCCCGCACCCCGGCGATGATCCGGGCGGAGCATTTCATCACCAGGCTGCCGGCGGTAAAGTAGTACACCGTCCAGCCCAGCACCACCCCCAGCAGGATGAACCAGCGGATCTGTCCGTCGTTGTTTTCCAGCAGGAAGCCGAAGAGGGCGATGCTGGAAAAGAGGAAAAAGAGGAGGTCCTCTATCAAAACCAGCAGGGCAGGCATCAGGAAGGCGATCCGGGTGATCCGGAAGAGGTCGTAGAAGCAGCCCAGCACCGCCCCCAGCAGCAGGGACTGGAGAAAGACCGCCGTCTGGCCGGCGATGGTGATCCCCATCGGCGGGCCCTCAGCGGAACAGACGGCTCAGCAGGCCGCCCCCTACCGCCTGGGTATCGCTGTAGCCGATGCTGTAGATCTCCCCCTCCAGGGCCAGGTCGCCGGAAACCACATCAATTTTGCTGATGTGCAGCCCAAAGCCCTTGATGACCAGCTCCCCCAGGTCGGTCATCAGGATCACCGTCTCCTCGTCAAAGCTCTCCACATCGGTAACGCCGCTGATGCTTACATTCTTCCGGTCCTCGATGATGATGCTGTGGGGCATTGCCAACTGCTTGTTTTCCATCGTCTTCCTCCCGTTTTGCGGTTTCCCTCCGGGCCGCCGGGGTGTTGTCCCACCCCCGGTACTGCCGGATACAATAACAGGATATGCGGGAGAAGGGCCGGATAGAACCCGTTTACCCCTGGACGATGGTATAATTTTGGGAGGCGTTGTCCTTGGTCGTCACCTCGCTTAGCGCCGTTACCTCGATGAGGAGGGGCTTCTGGCCCAGGTTTACCTGGATCCGGTCCCCCAGCTTTACCTCATAGGAGGCCCTGGCGGGCTTGCCGTTTACCAGCACCCGCTGGGCGTCGCAGGCCTCGTTGGCCACCGTCCTGCGCTTGATGATGCGGGAAACCTTCAGGTACTTATCCAATCGCACAGTCATCGCTCCTTTCTCCGCGGCGGATAAAAAAGGGGCCGGCACAAGCCGGGGAGCCGGCATCCACAGCCGTTTGACGCGGTCAGGTCTCCACCGCCCCAGCGCCGCCTGCGGCGGTTTGGCGATGGACGCACCCGCGGGTGCAGTCTGCCTGCATCATCCGGCTATGAATACGGCTTCCTACTGTGCCAGCCCCACGGGACAGCAAGCCTGTCCCGCTACAGAATCTATCTTACTTGTTGTTTACGGCATCCTTCAGGGGCTTGCCGGCCTTAAAGACGGGGGACTTGGAAGCGGGGATGGTGATCGCCTCTTTGGTGCGGGGGTTGACACCGGGGCGAGGGCCCCGCTCCTTGACCTCAAAGGTACCAAAGCCTACCAGAGAGAATTTTTCGCCCTGCTTCAGGCCATCGGTGATAGCCGCAAAAACAGCGGATACCGCCTTCTCGCTGTCCTTCTTGGACAGGCCGGTCCTTTCGGCAACAGCGCTCACCAGTTCAACTTTTGTCATTTCAGAATACCTCCAACTAATTTTCTTCTTTTTTGGCTTCCCGCCAAAGTTCGTTCAGCTCATCAACGTTACAGGACGTAAGCTCCGTACCCTTGCGTTTTGCTGCCTCTTCCATCATCGAAAAGCGCCGGATAAATTTTTCGGTGCTGCGGGTCAGCGCCTCCTCCGGGTCCGCCTTCATCAGGCGGGAGACATTGGCGGCAGAGAAGAGGATGTCCCCCATCTCTCCAAAGGCCGCGTCCCGGTCCTGCTGGCCAAGCGCCTCCTCCAGCTCCTCGATCTCGCTGCGCAGATCCCCTATAGCGTCGGCCAGTGTCGGGTACTCAAACCCCACCTTGCCGGCGCGCTTTTGGACCTTGGCGGCGCGGACCAGGGCGGGCAGCGCCTTGGAGACCGCCTGTAGCGTACTGGCGGCCGTCTCCTGGTGCTTTTCCGCTTTTTTCAGCCTGTCCCAGTTTTCCAGCACCTGGCCGGAGTTTTCCACCGCCGTGTCCCCAAAGACATGGGGGTGGCGGTAAACCAGCTTTTTGCAGATGCCGTCACAGACATCGGAGAAGGAGAAGCGACCTGCTTCCTCCTCCATCCGGGCATGGAACACCACCTGTAGCAGAACGTCCCCCAGCTCCTCCTGCAGGAGGACCGGGTCGTCCCGGTCGATGGCCTCCACCGCCTCGTAGCTCTCTTCGATGAAATTGTTGCGGATGGTGTGGTGGTCCTGTTCCCGGTCCCAGACACAGCCCTCCTCGCTTCGGAGAAGCTCCATGATCCTCAGCAGATCCTCGATGTCATAACGTTCCTTCACTGTAAACTTCATCACGCAGCCCCTCCAAACGCTTTTACTATTCTAACTGATAAGCCTTAGCTTTGCAAGTGCTTTTCTGATTTTTTCGTTGATATGAAGCATTTCCAGGTCGCTTTTGAGCACCGCGCCGGTGAGAAGCAGGGCAAAAAGGTAGATGCCGCCCCCCAAAGCGATGGCCATCAGCAGCCGCAGCGAGGGGGAGGCCCGGTAAAAAAGGAGGGTGTAGCCGGAGTAGGCCCCCCCGGCGCAGAGGGCGGCGCAGAAGAAGGGCTTGCAGAAGACCTGGACAAAGTGCAGCCGCACCCCCACCACCACCCGCAGGCAGAGGAGGGAGACCACCACGATCAGGCCGTAGCAGAGGAGGGAGCCGTAGGGCACCCCCTGGATGTTCAGCTCCGGCCGGGAGACCAGCCGGAAGTTGGTGGCAAGCTTAACCCCCGCCCCCGCCAGCATCATCCCCAAGGTGAGCTTTTCCCGGCCGGTGGCCTGCAAAACGCTGTTGATGGGGGTCGTCACCGCCACCAGAATGGTGCTGATGCCCATCACCCGCAGAACCGGGGTGATGATGGCGGCCTCCATCAGCCTGGCAGGGTACAAAAACCGTAGGATGGGCCCCGCCAGGGCGAAGAGCCCCAGCCCCGCCGGCAGCGCCGCCATCAGGGCGATGCGCAGCACCGAGTTCACCGTCTCCTCCATCCGGTGGTCCTGGCCCCCGGCGTAGGCCCGGGTGACGGCGGGCAGGGCGCTGACACCCAGCGCCGCCGTGATGGCGGGTGCCAGGTTAAAAAGGGAGAAGGCCAGCCCGGAGTAGGAGCCGTAAAGGTACTCCGGCAGCAGGTCGTCGGTGACAGCGGCGGGGATCAGGCCGTCGTACATCAGCCGGATGGCGGCGCCGTCCCGGGCGATGGCGGTTTTCAGGCAGTTCATCACCGACATCAGGTCGATGACCGAGGTCAGGTTGATGACCAGGGTGCTCAGCGAGATGGGGACGGCGATGCGCAACAGCTCCCAGGCCAGGCCGGGGGCGGCGGCGCCCTGCCGGCGGCGGGGGCCTCTCCCCCCTGCCTCCCGCCGGTAGCGGCCCCGGATGTACACCGCCCCAACCAGGGTGCTGGCCGTCACCCCCAAAATCGCGGCGGCGGCGGAAAAGCGGAAGATAAACAGGTTGGCCTCCCCCAGGGTAGCAAAGCTGCGGCCCAGCACCTCCCCGGTATCCAGGTACCGTTCCCGCAGCAGCAGGGTGGTGCCATAGGAGAGGACCGTTCCCGCCAGCAGCCGGGTCAGGGATTCCAGCACCTGGCTGCCGGCGGTGGGCACCATGTTGGTCATCCCCTGGAAGTACCCCCGGTAGGTGGCGGAAACGCAGCTGAACACCACCGCCGGGGCGATGGCGCAGATGGCCAGAAAAGCCCCGGGGTTGTTGATGGCCCGGGAAAAGGGCCGGGCAAAAAGGAAGAGCAGCCCCATCCCCAAAAGCCCCAGCAGCAAAAAGAGCCTGCGGCTGGCCCGCAGCACCTGCTCCCCGCCCTCCGGCCCGGCGCAGGCCGCCCGCTCGGATACCAGGCGGGAGGCCGCCACCCCCAGCCCGGTGACGGTAAGGGAGTAGATGGGGGTGAAGATATCGTAGGCGGAAACAAAGTAGGACATCCCCACCCCGCCCAGGATGTTGGCAAGGGGGATCTTGAAGAGCGCCCCAATGACCTTTACCGTCAGGGTGGAGAGGGTGAGCACCACCGCGCCCTCCAAAAAGCTCTGGTCCCTTCGTCTCATTCACCTGCACCTGCCCTTTCCTCAGAATCGCCGGGTGGCGGTCACAGTCCCCGGAAGTAATCCCTTAGCTCCGCTTTGCAGGCGCTGTCCAGCTCTTTGATCCCCACCCCCTGCAAAGCGGCCTCCAGGTGGTACAGGATGACCACGCAGGTGGAGGGATACCGCGCCCGAAGGCGGCGCACCGCCTCCCTGCTCCCCGCCTCCGCCAGCTCCTCCACTGTTGTTATGCCCACAGCACCAAGCTTTTTTTCCATGGTTCTGCCGATGCCAATCGTCGCCAGCGCCGACATCCTCGCCCCTCCCTTCCTCCGAAAAGAAAAGCGGGGGAAGAATTTTCTCCCCCCACAATGTATGCCTCCGGGAAAAGTGTTTAGAAGCCGTTACTCCCCGGCGTCCTCTGTCTCCGTAACGGCAGGCGCCTCCGCCTCCGGGGCCTCCTCCGGAATGGAAAGGGGGGCGCCGCACCGGGAGCAGAAGCTGGCCTCGCCGCCGTTGGTGGCCCCGCACTGGGCGCAATACCGCTCCGCCGGGGCGGGGGCGGCCTTCACCTTCAGCGCCTCCAGGCCCTGGTGGATGGTGTCGATCTCCCCCACCACCAGGTCGATCAGGGCCTGGTTCTCCTCCCCGCTCTTGATGCCGTCGTAGATCACCGAGCCCAGGCGCTCGTAGGCGTCCTTCAGCTCGGAGGAAAGCTTCAGCTCCTGGATCTTAATCCGGGAATCGTCCACCAGCTCCTCGGTGGCCTTGCCCACCAAATCGGCCAGCTCCCTGGCCTTGTTCATCAGGTCGTCCAATGCTGCCATCTTCGTTTCCTCCTCATTCATGGTCTTGGAGGCAGCTCTCGCCGCCGCGTTTCATCTGCGCCCGCCGGCGATGGATCCCGCCTCCTATTGCCAACGCCAGCCGGCGTTTCCTCTCAAAAAGACAGCTCAAAGGGGAAATTCCCGCAGGGCATCCTTTCGTTCCAGGATGGTCTGGAACCGGTCGATATACTCATAGGGGTATTTGTAGTTGAAGATCCGCTCGATGCGGTTGCCGGGGAGCACCACCTTGGTGACGCCGCCCCCTCCTGTGGAAAGGATGGTGTGGGTTTCGTCCATGATGTAGATGTTGTAGAGACAGAGGGCGTCCCCCTTGCAGAAGCCCACATTCTCCAGGCTGTCCACCGTGCTCTTCTGCCGGTAGAGATAGTAGGGCCGGTAGCCGGCGGCGTCCAACGCCTCCTGAGAATAGTTTACCATCTGGCTCACCGGAGAAAAACCGGTCAAATGTAAATTTTTCTCTCCAATCATATCCGCCGCCCGCTTCATGGTGAGGGAATGGACGGTGATGTTGCCGGGCTTTAGGGCGATGATTTGATCCAGGGTATCCCGGAAGGATTCCACCGTGTCCCCGGTGAGGCCGGCGATCAGGTCCACATTGATGGCTGTAAAGGGCATCGACTTTGCAAGGCTGTAGGCGGCCAGAAACTCCGCCGCGGTGTGCCTGCGCCCCACCTGCCGCAGCACCTGGTCGTTCAGGGTCTGGGGGTTGACGCTGACCCGGTCCACCCCGCCCTCCACAAGGGCCTGGAGCTTATCCCGGCAGATGGTGTCCGGCCGGCCCGCCTCCACGGTAAATTCCATGCAGCGGCTGCGGTCAAAGGCGCTGTTCACCGTTTGCAGCAGATCCCGGAGCTGCTCCGCCGTCAGCACCGTGGGGGTGCCTCCCCCCATGTAGATGGTCTGGAGCACCAGCCCCTTTTCGGCGGCGATGGCGGCGGTGTACCGCAGCTCCTCCTTCAGCTTTTCCAGGTAAGCCGGGATGAGCCTTTTGGTCTTTTCGATGGAGTGGGATACAAAGGAGCAGTAGCTGCACCGGGAGGGACAGAAGGGGATGGAGATGTAAAGGCTATAGCCTTTCGGGTCCGACCGGCGGATGGCCTGCTGCTGCACCTCATCGGTGCGGATACAGAGGGCCGCCTTTTGGGGGGTGGTGAGATACCGGCCGGTAAAGCATCCGGCAATCTCCCGGTAGTCCATCCCCTGCTCCCGCAGCTCCCGCACTAACTTTACCGGGCGGATGCCGGTAAGCACCCCCCACTCGATGCGCCGCCCGGTGGCCCTGGTCAGCAGCCGGTAGAGCATCCGGCAGACCGAAGCCTCGGTGTCCCGGCGGTCCCGGCTGGCGGGCTCCCGCTCCTCCCCGGCAAAGCCGGGCAGCGTCAGGGAAACCCGATTTTCCGCCCCCTCCCCTGCCCCGGTCCGGATCTCCACCCGCTCCGGGGAAGGCTCGTCCTCCGCCTGTAAAAAGCGCGGCTGCACCTGGGGCAGGAACATCCGCAGGATGCACTCCACCTCGTAGTGGAGGTCCCGCTGGTCCTCCTGGGTCAAGATGATGTTCATGTGTATCTCTCCAACAGGGCGGTAATCCAGGGCCGCTCCTCCGCCAGGGAGCTCAGCTCCCCATGGCCGGGGCGGATGGTGTAATCCCCCTCCAGCTCCCGCAGCCTTTTCAGGGAGTCGCAGATCTCCGGGAAGGAGCCGCCGTAAAGGTCGGTGCGGCCGCAGTCGTGGCGGAAAAGGGTATCCCCGGTAAAGATGGTGCTGCCGCAGATTAGGCAGACCGAACCCCTGGTGTGGCCGGGGGTCTCCACCACCCGTACGGTGAGCTCGTCCATCGTCAGGTCCTCCCCCTCCCGCAGGTAGCCATCCGCCGGAAAGACGTAGGGGGTCAGGTCGCGGATAAAGCGGCGGGCCAGGGCCCCCGTCTTGTCGTCCGCCTCCAGCAGCTCCTCGTCCCTTTGGGAGAGGTAGACCGGCAGCCCGGCAAAGGCGGCCTTCAGCTCCTTTACCGCCCCCACATGGTCAAAGTGGCCGTGGGTCAGCAGGATCATCCTTGGGGTAAGGCTGTGGTCCCGGAGGTAGCGGATCATCTGCTCCCCCTCCGCCCCGGGGTCCACGATAAACGCGCTGCCCTCCCGGCTTTGGACCACATAGCAGTTGGAAGCAAAGGTGAACCTTGCGTGAAATTCCGTGATGGTCATTTTGCGCCGCCTCCTGTCCTGTTCATCATCTCCCGGGTATCCAGCAGGATGGTCACAGGGCCGTCGTTGCAGAGGGATACCTGCATATCCGCCCCAAAGCGGCCGGTGCCCACCCGCAGCCCCGCCTGGCGGAGCCTTTCCACAAACTGCTCGTACAGCACCACCGCCGTCTCCGGCCGGGCGGCGTCCACAAAGGCGGGGCGCTTGCCCTTGCGGCAATCGGCGTAGAGGGTAAACTGGGATACCACGATGACCTCTCCCCCAATATCGGCCACCGAAAGGTTCATCTTGTCCTCGCTGTCCCGGAAGATACGCAGGCCGGCGCATTTGGCGGCAAGGTAATCCACCTCCGCCGCCCCGTCCCCGTGGGTAACGCCCAAAAGGATCAGCAGGCCGGCCCCGATGGAGGCCAGCTGCTCCCCCGCCACCGTCACCGAGGCGCCGGAAACCCGTTGGACCACTGCGCGCATATAGATCACATCCTTATACAGTAGGCTGGTTGGAGCGCTGGACGGTGATAACGCCGTCGATCTTCCGCAGGTTGGACATAATGCCCCGCAGCTGCTCCAGGTCGCCGATGCCGATTGTCACCTGGATGTGGGAGCGGTTATCCTTGCCCTCCCGGGCCATCAGGGTGTGGATCGGCACCCGCATATTGCTGAGGGCGACGCTGACATCGGCCAGCAGGCCCTGGCGGTCGCTGCCGATGATATCGATGGTAGATTTGAAGCTCTCCTTAACGGTGGAGGCCCACTCGGTGCGGACCCAGCGGTCGCTGGTGGTATCGGCGTTTACCACGTTGACACAGTCCCGCTTGTGGATGGAAACCCCAAAGCCCCGGGTGATAAAGCCCACGATGTCGTCCCCCGGCACCGGGTTGCAGCACCGGGCAAACTTGACCAGGCACCCGTCCAGCCCCTCCACAATGACGCCGCTGGAGGCCTTGGCCGGCCGCTGCCGGGGCGGGATGCGGCCCAGCAGGAGGGCGTCCTTTTGGGTGGGGGTGCGGTAGAGGCGCTGGAACTCCTCCCGGATGCGGGGGATGAGCTTTTGGAGGGAGAGGCCGCCGTAGCCGATGGCGGCGTAGAAGTCCTCCACGCTGTTGTACCGCTGCCGGGCGGCGATATCCGCCAAAAAGGACTCCTTGTCGCTGTCGCTAAGGGTGATGAGGTTGCGGCGGAACTCCTTATCGATGGCGCTGCGGCCCTCCTGGATGTTCTCCTCCCGTTTTTCCTTTTTGAACCAGGAGCGGATCTTGTTGCGGGCCTCGCTGGTGCGCACGATGTTCAGCCAGTCCCGGCTGGGGCCGCTGCCCCGGCCGGAGGCGGTGAGCACCTCAACGATCATGCCGGTTTTTACCTTAAAGTCCAGGCTTACCATCCGGCCGTTTACCTTGGCCCCGATCATTTTATTCCCCACCGCCGAATGGATGGCGTAGGCAAAGTCGATGACGGTGCTGTCCACCGGCAGGGTGATGACATCCCCCTTGGGGGTGAAGACGAACACCTCCTCCGGGGCGATGTCGGTTTTGATGGACTTGACCAGATCCTCCACATCGTCGGATTCCTTTTGGGATTCCAGCATCTGGCGGATCCAGGAAAGGCGCTCCTCCAGGCTGTCCTTGCCGGCCAGGCCGATCTTGTACTTCCAGTGGGCGGCAACGCCGTATTCGGCGGTATAGTGCATATCCCAGGTGCGTATCTGCACCTCAAAGGGGATGCCCTCCTTATCGATGACGGTGGTGTGCAGCGACTGGTACATATTCTGCTTGGGGATAGAGATGTAGTCCTTAAAGCGGTTGGGGATGGCCTGGAACATATCGTGGATGATGCCCAGGATGTTGTAGCACTCCAGCACCGTGTCCACAATCACCCGGACGGCGTAGACGTCGTAGATCTCGTCCATGTTGCGCCCCTGCATATACACCTTGCGGTAGATGCCGTAGATGCTTTTTACCCGGCCGTCGATCTGGGCGGTGATGTGCTCATCCCCCAGGCGGCGGTTGATCCGGGCGATGATGCGCTGCAAAAAGGCCTGCCGCTCCTCCTTGCGCAGGGCCAGCTGGCCCTCGATATCGGCGTAGGCCACCGGGTCCAGGTATTTGATGGAGATGTCCTCTAACTCCTCCTTAATCCCCCGGATGCCCAGGCGATGGGCCAGGGGGGCGTACACCTCCATCGTCTCCAGCGCCTTGATGCGGCGCTTCTCCTCCGGGAGGGACTCGAAGGTGCGGGCGTTGTGGAGGCGGTCCGCCAGCTTGATGATGATCACCCGGACGTCCTGGGCCATGGCCAGCAGCATTTTGCGGACATTTTCCGCCTGCTGGTGCTCCCGGGAGGAAAAGGGGATCCGCCCCACCTTGGTGACGCCGTCCACCAGCAGGGCCACATCCTGGCCAAACTCCTTTTTGATTTCGTCCAGGGTGACGTCGGTATCCTCCACCACGTCGTGGAGAAGGGCGGCGACGATGGAATCGGTATCCATCCCCAGCTCCACCAAAATAACGGCGGCGCTCACCGGGTGGATGATGTAGGGCTCGCCGGAGCGGCGCAGGGTGCCCTCATGGGCGCGCTCCGCCAGCCGGTAGGCCCTTTCGATGCGTTCCATGTCGTACTGCTTGTTGGTCTGCTCGATGCGGTCCGACAGCCTTTTGAACAGCTCGTCCATCCCTTCACCTCCCTTTCTTTACCACCCCTGCTGTAGCAGCCGGTAGGTGGGTGATGCGGTTATCTCCGCCTTTTGGGCGGCAGGCAGCAGCCGGATGCTCTCCACCCCGTTTTCGTTTTTGCGGGAGATCAGCCCCAGCTCGGCAAGGATATCCAGGGCGGCCAGCACCTTGCCGTAGTTGGAGGCCGCCCCAAGCTGGTGGGCCAGGGCGTCGGCGCCCCGCTGGTAGGGGCTGTGCTCCCGCAGCCAGCGGAACACCACCCCCAGGTCCTCCCGGTCAAAGGCCAGCTCCTCCCGCTGGCAGTCCTGGGGGGCCTCGCCCCGGCGGAGGCTCTGGTAGGCGGCGCCAAGGCGCAGCTTGCCCGCCATATCAAAGCCGTGGGGACGGATGGAAACCACCTGGAGCTTCACCCGTTCCCCGCCGCCAAAGCGGTCCACCGTCAGGTTGACGGCGCAGTCGGCCAGCTCCCCCGCCCCAATGGGGAAAGCCTGGGGGCTTACCCGGAAGAGCACCGCCGGAAGCACCACCCCCCGCTGTTCGATGGTAAAGCGCAGGTGGTTCTTCTCCTTGCCTATGGGGGTGATGTTGTTTACCCGCACCCCCAAAAGGGCAAACACCGGCTGGGGGTTCTGGCAGCCAAAGGGCTCCAGACGTTCCAGCAGGCGGGCGTTCTCCAGGGTAGCCTCCCCCGCCATCAGCTGGGTATCCACCCCAACGGTAAGCACCGGCATCACCGGGTGCTCCCGCCGGGCGTGGTCTTCCATTTCCTGGGAAAAGGCGGCCAGATTCCCGGCGCTCAGTGTCAGCCCCGCCGCCATGGGGTGGCCTCCGCACTTCTTCAGCAGCGGCTCTGCGGAGCGGATGGCCTCGATGATGGAAAAGCCCTCCACGCTGCGGGCCGAGCCCCGGGCCTCCCCGTCCATGACCGAAAGGAGGATGCAGGGCTTGCCGTACCGCTCCACCAGCCGGGCGGCGATGATGCCGATGATGCCCCTGTGCCAGCCCTCCCCCCACAGCACCAGCACCCGGCGGTCCAGCAGGGCGGGGTCCGCCTCAAGCTGCTGCTGAATCTCCCGGACCACCTCCTGCTCCATCTGCTTGCGCCGGTCGTTCAGGGCGCAGATCTCCCCCGCCAGCTCCCGGGCCCGCTCCTCCTCCTGGCAGAGGAGCAGCTCCACCGCCAGGTCCACCGAGCCGATCCGCCCCGCCACGTTGAGCCGGGGGGCGATGCCATAGGCGATCCGCTCCGCGGTAATCTCCTCCAGGTCAATCCCCGCCTTTTCCGCCAGGGCCCGGATGCCCGGGTTTTCGGTTTCCCGCAGGAGGCCCAAACCGGCCTGCACCATGGCCCGGTTCTCGTCAAGGAGGGGCACCACGTCGGCGACGGTGGCGATGGCCAGCAGATCCCCGTAGTGCTCCAGCAGCATCCCTTCGGCGTCCTCCTCCAGGGCGCAGATCAGCTTAAAGGCCACCCCCGCCCCGCAGAGCCCGGCAAAGGGATAGCCGCTGTCGGACCGGTGGGGGTCCACCACCGCCACGGCATTGGGCAGCGTCTCCCCCGGCCGGTGGTGGTCTGTCACCACCACGTCAATCCCCCGGGCGGCGGCGTAGTCGATCTCCTCCAGGGCGGTGACGCCGTTATCCACCGTGACGATGAGGGAAACCCCCGCCTCCTTCATCCGGTCCACGGCGGCGCGGTTCAGGCCATACCCCTCCCCCTCCCGCTCCGGGATGTAGTAGAGGACGTCCGCCCCGGCGTTGTCCAGGTAGTCGTAAAGGATCACCGAGGCGGTGACGCCGTCACAGTCGTAGTCCCCGTAGATCAGGAGCTTCTCCTGCTCCATCACCGCTTTGCGAACCCGCTCCACCGCCTTGTCCATATCCGGCAGCAGCATGGGGTCGTGGAGGCGGCATTCCGCCGTCAAAAAGGCCCGGGCCTCCTCCTCATCCTTCAGCCCCCGGCCCTTCAGCACCGCCCGGAGAAGCTCGGGCAGCTCCGCCGGCCCCTTGACGGGCTCGTTTTTCCGCCTGGACGCCGCAATCCGCCAGGGCTTAAATTCCATTGCCGCTGCCTCCTTCTGGATGGGATGTAAAATACAAGGGTTATTTTACCACTTTTTCATCGAATACGCAACAACGCAATTTTCCCGGCGGCGGGGCAATTTTCTTCACTCCCCCCGCCGTTCTGGCCGGATGAGGTACCCCTCCAGCCACTCCTCCCATCCGTCCTGGTCCTGCCGGCGCTCCGCCGCCATAATGGCGCCGGTATCCGGGTGATAGACGGCAAAGAACAGATTCCCCAGGCCAAGGGGGATCTGCTCCCCGGTCCGGTGGTCCAGCAGGATCGACGCGCCGCCGCTGTTCAGCAGCGAAAATTCCGGCTCCCGCAGCAACAGCTCGCTCCCCTCCGGCCCGGGGGGCAGCGCCGTTTCGGTCCCCTCCCGGAGGTCCAGCAGCATCCGGTGGTTTTGTTGTCCGGCGGGCGGGGCGTAGGTCAGATAGCCGGGGGTTTGGCACCAGTCCCACTGCCACAGCTGGCCGGCAAACTCCCGGACCTTCTCCCCCTTGGTGTCGTAGACCGAAACCCGGGAGGTATTCTGCACCTGGAAGGCCAGCAGCTCCCCGTCCGGGGACCAGCTGACAAAGGTTTCCTCCGGCTCCACCCGGAAGGTGGATCGGATCCTCTCCTGGTCCAGGCCGTCCCGGATGGTGACATCCCCCTTGCCCCAAAGCATGGTGAGGAACAGCCCCTGGGGGGAAAGGTCCCAAACGTTCCCCTTCATCCGCTCATAGCTGCCCGCCCCAAGGTCCAGCTTCAGGGTGACGGCGTCCTTGGCTACAAAGGTCACATAGGGCGTCCCATCCCGGAAGAAGACTTCGGGATACAGGTCCGGGAAGGAATCGTCCACCAGCAGTGTCATCTGTCCGGCGGCGATGTCGTAGGCAAAGATGCGGCAGTCGCTGATCTCCTCCACCGGGTCGGTGTTGTAGCTGAAAAAGAGCAGCCGGTTTGCGTCCACCCACTCCGCCCTCAGCTCCGGCACTCCCATCCCCGTCCAGCCAAAGCCGTCCTCACTGAGGGCCAGCAGCTGTTCCGCGGGCAGGGGCCGGATGTCAAGGCTTAGTGGCTGTACCACCTCCTCCACCTGGGAGGAGGACGGCTCCGGTTTTGATGCCGGCTGGGAGGCTCCGGAGGAGTCCGGCGCCTCCCGGCCGGCACAGCCTGCCATACAGAGCAAAAGAGCCAAAACAGCCGCTAAAAGCTTGGTTTTTCTCATCGTTTTTCCTCCATTTTGTCCAGTCTCCCTTCTCGGGAAAATGTTCCCATGCGTAAATTCGGAAAGCTATGGTTTTCTTCCGAGCTGCAAATCAATGGTATCGTAAATGGTAATTTTTCCACCATGTCTGTTAATTGCCTCTTCGATCCTGGAAAAGAATTTGGTCCTTAACGTTTCTTCCATGGCAATATGGTCAGAATAGGTGCCAATCAATGTAATATACTCTTGTGCAGAAAGTGTTCTCGTTCTAAAGAACAGGGCACAGCGAATATCCGCAAATCCATACTTTACCGCAATCTCCGCCTTGCGCCGAGCGTCTTCCTCGCTATATTCCTTTGGGCGCTCTTGCTTTCTATTATGAAATTTATAATAATATGATCCATAAATTTTATCGATTTCCTCCGCAAGCGCAGGATTATATTGATCACGGTAGGGATGATTGGCAAACTGCGCAAAAACGCCACCGCTTTTCAGCATGGCATAAACCTTGGGATAACCAATTTCCTCCGGTACCCAATGAAAGGCAGACGCCGAGAATACGAAGTCATAAGCTTCGTTTGCAAAATCAACACTCTCAAATTTGCTTGTAATTACTGAGAAATTTGGATAATCCTTAAATTTTTCCCTGCATAGCTCAGAAAAATGCTCCCCATATTCAACAGCAATAAATTTGCCTGAGTAAGTCCGAAATTTTTATACAAACTGCTTCTTGGATATATATGCGCTTCATATCCCTCTGGCAGTTTCATAGCAACTCCAAGTG
>JAAWGY010000149.1 GCA_022795575.1 Angelakisella sp.
AAAAGCGCAGGAATACTGTATGTATTTCAAGGTTTTTTGGCAAAGGCAGGCGGAAAATTTGCCGTCAAGATGCGTGCGGCGGCTATTGGTACAGCTTCTTACAATACCTTGGACAAGAATTCCCTAAGCCGCGGCTGCTGCGGGTTCGCAAAAAATTCCCCAGGCGGGTTTTGCTCGGTAATCAAACCCTGGTCCATAAAGAGTACCCGGGTGGCCACCTCCCTGGCAAACCCCATCTCGTGGGTGACAATTACCATGGTCATCCCGTCCTCCGCCAGCTCCCGGATGAGGTCCAGTACCTCCCCCACCATCTCCGGGTCCAGGGCGGAGGTGGGCTCGTCAAAGAGCATGACGTCGGGGTTCATGGCCAGGGCGCGGACGATGGCGATCCGTTGCTTCTGCCCGCCGGAGAGCATGGCGGGGTAGCTCTCCGCCTTGTCCAGCAAACCGATCCGCGCCAGCAGGCGCCGGGCGTTTTCCACCGCCTCCTCCTTTGTCTGGAGCTTCAGCTGTACCGGTGCCAGGGTGATGTTATCCAGGATGGAAAGGTGGGGAAAGAGGTTGAAGTGCTGGAACACCATCCCCATCCGCCGCCGCATACTGTCGATGTCCACGTTGACGTCGGTCATGTTGACACCCTCGAACCAGATCTCCCCCTCGGTGGGAATCTCCAGCAGATTCAGGCAGCGCAGGAAGGTGCTCTTCCCCGAGCCGGAGGGGCCGATAACGGCAATCTTTTCCCCTTGGTCGATGTGCTCGGTGATCCCCCTTAGGACCTGTAGGTTGCCAAACTGCTTTTTGATGTTCTTAATGTCGATCACTTTTTGCCAACCTCTTTTCCCATTTAGAAACGCATACCGAAAGGCCGTACACCAGCAGGAAGTAGATCAGCGCCGTCATCAGCAGCGGGAAGTAGGGCTGCATGGTGCGGCTGCGCACCAAATCGCTGGCCCGGGTGAGATCCACCACGGCAATCAGGCCCACAATGGAGGTCTCCTTGATGACGGCGATGGCCTCGTTGCAGAGGGCGGGGAGGATGTTCTTTAGCGCCTGGGGCAGAATGATAAGCCGCATGGTGGCTACCCGGTCCAGGCCCAGGGAGCGGCCCGCCTCCATCTGCCCGTTATCCACCGACTGGATGCCGGCACGGATGACCTCCGAGACGTAGGCGCCGGAGTTGAGGCCAAAGGCGACGATGGCAACGATGATGCCGTTGGAGATGCCCTGCATGACGATAAAGGCCATGATCATCAGCTGGATGGCCAAGGGGGTGCCCCGGATGACCGCCACATAGGCAGCGATCAGCTGATCGACGACGGTAATGACCATGCTGCCCAGGGTCTTTTTCTTGCGGGGGTCCCGCTGGGCGGCGACGTAGCGGAAAACCGCCGCCACCACGCCGATGACGATGCCGATGGCCGCCGCGCAGAGGGTGATGGTAATGGTGTTGATAAAGCCCTTGAGGAATATTTTCCAACGGCTGTCAACCAGAAAGGCCTTGTTAAACTGGGATAAAAAGGTGGCAATCAAACTGATTCTTCCTCCCATCATAAAGAAGCTGTGCAACTACCGGGGAATGCCGGCGGCGTGCAGGGAGATTCTGAATAGGCTCTTACTGCTCCAGCAGGGAGGCAAGCTCCTTGTGCTTTTGGATGCTGGCCTCGATGGAGCCGTCCTCCACCAGGGGCTTGATGACCTCGTTAATGGCCGTTAGGAGCTCGGGGTTCGCTTTGTTGACGGCGATGCCGTACTCCTCCTTGGTGGAGGAGCCGTCCCGGTACACCGCCTCAAAGCACTTTAGCCCCTGGTTGACCGCGCAGAAGTTTTGGGCGGGGAGGATATCCAGCACAACGGCGTCCACGCTCCCGTTTTGCAGGGCCAAGCAGCCCTCGGTAAGGTTCTTGTACTGGACCACCTGGGCGCCGGTGTCCTTGAGACAGCCGCCGGAGATCTCATCCGAGACAAGGATGTCGCCGGTGGTGCCCAAATGAACCGCCGTCTTTTTCCCCGCCAGGTCCTCGATGGTCTGGACAGAGCTGTCCTCCTCCTTCACAATGATGTACTGGACGGAAACAGTGTAGGGATCGGAGAAGGCCATCTGCTCCTTGCGCTCCTCGGTGATGGTCATGGCGGCGATCACAATGTCCACCGTCCCGTTGTCCAGGTACTGGGGGAGGGTGTCAAAGGCCGCGTTGATAATCTCCAGCTCCACCCCCCACTGGTCGGCAATGGCCTGGGCCAGATCGATGTCGGAACCCACAGGGGTATCGGAATCCGCGATGTACTCAAAGGGCGCCCAGGCCGCGTCGGTGCCCATCACCAGCTTGCCGGCCTTTTTGATGTCCTCCACCGTCTTCCCCTTGCTGCCGCCGCAGCCTGCCAAAAGCGCTGTCAGCATTGCCAGAACAAGTGCCGCCGTAATAATCCTTTTCATGGTGTAATCTCCTCACTGGTCTGTATTTGGTTTGCCGGGATGGTCCTGCCCCCTGCGGGCCGAGACAAAGGCCTCGATGGCTTCCAGCTGCCGGGTGGTCTCGCTGACGGCGGGGCCGCCGTAGCTCACCCGGAGGGCCATACAGCTCTCCAGGCTGACGGCCTCGTAGAAGTCCTCCCCAAAGAGGCGGGAAAAGGCCGCCAGCTCCTCCAGGGACAGCTCCTCCAGGGTTTTGCCCTGTGCTGTGCAGTGGGCCACCAGCCTGCCGGTAACGGCGTAGGCGTCCCGGAAGGGCATCCCCTTCTTGGTCAGGTAGTCGGCGCAGTCGGTGGCGTTGATAAACCCCTTACCCGCCGCCCGGCGCATATTGCCGGTGCAGACGGTCATGGTTTTTAGCATGGCGGCAAACACTGGCAGGCACATTTCCACCGTGTCGATGGCGTCAAAGACCGGCTCCTTGTCCTCCTGCATATCCTTGTTGTAGGCCAGGGGCAGGCCCTTCATGGTGGTAAGGAGGCTCACAAGGTCCCCGTATACCCTTCCGGTCTTGCCCCGGACCAGCTCCGCCACATCCGGGTTCTTCTTCTGCGGCATAATGGAGCTGCCGGTGGCGTAGGCGTCGTCCAACTCAATAAACTTAAACTCCCAGCTGCACCAAAGGATGATCTCCTCCGAAAAGCGGGAAAGGTGCATCATCAGGATAGAGAGGGCGCTTAGCAGCTCCAGGACGTAATCCCGGTCGGAGACGCCGTCCAAGGAATTGCTCATAGGGGCGTCAAAGCCCAGCTCCCGGGCGGTCTGCCAGCGGTCGATGGGGTAGGTGGTGCCGGCCAGGGCCCCGCTTCCCAAGGGGCACTCGTTCAAGCGGGCGGCGCAGTCCTCCAGCCGTGTTACATCCCGGGAGAACATACTGGCGTAGGCCAAAAGATGCTGGGCAAAGGAGATGGGCTGGGCCCGCTGTAGATGGGTGTACCCCGGCATCACCGCCGTCTGGTACTCTTTGGCCTGGCCGCAAAGCACCTCCTCCAGCCCCAAAAGCAGGTCCACGATTTTGGGGATACGGGCCCGGATGTACATCCGCAGGTCCAGGGCCACCTGGTCGTTGCGGGAGCGGGCGGTGTGGAGCCGTTTGCCCGCTTCGCCGATCCGGGCGGTGAGAAGCGCCTCCACATTCATGTGGATGTCCTCGTGGTCGGTGGTAAACTGGACCTTTCCTGCCTCCACATCCTGTAGGATGGCTTGCAGCCCCTCCAGAATGGCGTCGGTGTCCTCCGGGGAGATGATGCCGCAGGCCCCCAGCATCCTGGCGTGGGCCATAGAGCCGGTGATGTCCTCCCGGTACAGCCGCTGGTCAAAACCGATGGAGGCGTTGAGGGCATCCACCAAGTTGTCGGTCTCTTTCTCGAATCGTCCGCTCCAAAGTTTCATTGTCACAGCTCTTTTCCCCGTAAGGCCGGTGGGCCATGCGGTCTTATGATGGTTACAGCTTTCCCTGCTCCCGCAGCGCAAGTACAGCGTCGGGGAGTCCCCACAGGTTGATAAAGCCGGTGGCGTCGGTCTGGTCGTAGCTGCTCTCGTTAAAAGTGACCAGCTCCTCGGAGTAGAGGGACTCGGGGGAGGTGATGGAAACGGTGATGAGGTTGCCCTTGTAGAGCTTCAGCGTCACCGAGCCGGTGACGTGCTCCTGGGTCTTGTCGGCAAAGGCGGAGAGGGCCTCCCGTACCGGGGTAAACCACTTGCCGTTGTAGACCAGGTCGGCAAAATCCACCGCCAGCTTTGCCTTCATATGGGCGGAATCCTTATCCAGGGTAAGCATTTCCAGGCACTGGTGGGCCTTATAAAGGATGGTGCCACCCGGGGTTTCGTAGACGCCCCGGTCCTTCATCCCCACAAGGCGGTTTTCCACAATGTCCAGCAGGCCGATGCCGTTTTCGCCCCCCAGCTTGTTCAGCCTGCGGATGATATCGCTGCCCTTCATCCGCTGGCCGTCCACCGCCACAGGGATCCCCTGTTCAAAGTCGATGGTGACACAGGTGGGGACGTCCGGGGCGGCGATGGGAGAAACCCCCATTTCCAGGAAGCCGGGCTTATCGTAGGTGGGCTCGTTGGCGGGGTCCTCCAGGTCCAGGCCCTCGTGGCTCAGGTGCCACAGGTTTTTGTCCTTGGAATAGTTGGTCTCCCGGGAGATCTTCAGCGGCACTTGGTGGGCCTCGGCGTAGTCGATCTCCTCGTCCCGGCCCTTGATATCCCATTCCCGCCAGGGGGCGATCACCGTCATATGGGGGGCAAACCGCTTGATGGCAAGCTCAAAGCGGACCTGGTCGTTCCCCTTGCCGGTGGCGCCGTGGCAGATGGCGTCGGCGCCCTCGGCCAGGGCGATCTCCACCAGCCGCTTGCCGATGACCGGCCGGGCAAAGGCGGTGCCCAAAAGGTACTGCTCGTAGCTTGCCCCCATCTTCAGGGAGGGCCAGATGACCGTTTCCACCATTTCGTCCACCAGGTCGGCGACAATCAGCTTGCTGGCGCCGGTCTTCAGCGCCTTTTCCTCCAGGCCCTCCAGCTCGTCGTCCTGGCCCACGTCGCCAGCCACGGCGATGATCTCGGGGTCGTTGTAGTTCTCCTTCAGCCAGGGGATGATGATGGATGTATCCAGGCCGCCGGAATAGGCCAGCACGATTTTCTTGATATCCTTTTTCGCTTTTTTCACGGGGAACGCCTCCTTGGGTTGTTTTGAAATATTATACAAATATATGAATAATTATGCAATCGGCAGAATGCACAATCATTTTTCCACAGAGGGCTGTTTTTATATGGGGTGTATTTTGTTGGCTCCGAAAAACTGGATAAAATCGCGGTTTTGATGCTTTTATACATTTCGCTTCCCGGCGGGTTTATGATTTGATCTTTTCCGGGTACTGGATTTTTTGTCAAAATGGGGTGGTATATCATTCAAATATTCTGAAAGAAAATACACAGGTTGGGGGAGGTTCCGGTTACGGGGTTTTTCTGTAGTTGCCCTTCCCTGCGCAGAGTAGGCAACCGGCCAGGACAGCAAAAAGAAGCCCGCCCTTTGGTTTTATCAAAAGGCAGGCTTCTTTTGTTGGGTGTTTGGGTTCAGCAACTGCCTGTGTCTCCAGGCAGCTGTTAAGGTTTTGTACAAAGGTAAGGCCCCCTCCAATGAGGGGGCCGGGTAGGGACTGCCCGCAGGGGCATCCCTGCTGGTGGAAACGCACGGGCTCGAACCGTGGACCTCCTGCGTGTGAAGCAGGCACTCTGACCAGCTGAGCTACGCTTCCATCCGTATAACGCCTAATCATTATACTACACCCCGGACAAAGTTTCAACCCCTATTTGCCACTTTGGCAAAAATTTTTCCCGCAGGCCGGAAAGAAAGTCCCCGCCGGAGAAAAGCGGCGGAAAATTACATACACTGCCGCTGTGCCCCCAAAGACCGCCCACTTGAATTGTCAAGTCAAGTGCAACAAAAGGGAGAGATTATAGAAAACCTCAAAGGGAGTCTTAAAGCCTAAACATTTGCGAGGACGAAAATTGAGTTCTTTGAAAGACAGCCTGTATCTCTTCTTCAGAAATCATAGCGAAATTGGTGGATTTTGGAAAATATTCCCTGATAAGACCATTGGTGTTTTCGTTGCTGC
>JAAWGY010000150.1 GCA_022795575.1 Angelakisella sp.
TGCGCCCGCCTCCAGCGCCTACGGCGCGCGGCGGGCTGTTTTGGGGAGAAAGCGGCTACTCCTAACCCCGGCCGCGGTTTGCGCTTCCCCGCCAGTCAGCTACCAACCCGCAATAGCCCCCATCCTCACCCAAAAGCAGCTGCCCAAAACCGCGGCCTGACGGCCTACAACAGAACGGCAGGGCCTGTGCCAGAAACACAAGCCCTGCCGTTATGATAGTCGTCCTGGGGAGTTTCGCTCCTGCGGGAGCGACCAGGGCCTGCGCGGCCCTGGACCTGCGGCCCGGTGGCCCGGGCGGGCACAAACCTGTGGGACAGGCTTTTCTCTCTATCCCCCCTTTGCCATTTCCCCTAAAAAGAGGTATAATACAGGACAGACGCCAAGCAACCCAAAAAGGGGGGAGCCGGATGAAGGTCCTCATCGTCGACGACGAACCCAGCATCGTCAACCTGATCCGCATGAACCTAAAGCTGGAAGGCTACGATACCGTCTGCGCCTACTCCGGCCGGGAAGCCGTGGAGCGCTACACCACCCACCACCCCGATATCGTCCTCCTGGATATCATGCTGCCGGATATGGATGGCTACGACGTGCTGCGTGCCATCCAGGAGCTGGACCGTTCCGCCGCCGTAATCTTTATCACCGCCAGCGATAAACGCACCAGCAAAATCCTGGGTCTGGAGCTGGGCGCCGATGATTATATCACCAAGCCCTTTGATAACAAGGAGCTGGTGCTGCGGGTAAAAAGCCTGTGGCGGCGGATCCGCCTGGCCAAAGGCGCCGCCGAGGAAGCCACCGCACCCCCGCCCGCGCCCTCCCCTGCCCCGGACCAGGAGCCCCCCGGCCTCCTCCGCTACGGCCAGCTGGAGATGGACCCGGAGGGACATACCGCCTCAGTGGCCGGCGAGGAGGTCTCCCTAACCTACCGGGAGTTCGACGTCCTCTGCTACCTGGCCCGCAACCGCCGCCGAGTCATCGGCCGGGAGGAGCTGCTGGAGAATATCTGGGGTTATAGCTATACCGGCAATACCCGGGCGGTGGATATCCTCATCAAGCGCCTGCGCCAAAAGCTGGGCCCCGCCGGGGAGCTGATAAAAACCGTCTACGGTGTGGGCTACCGGTTCGAGGTGCCGGCAAAATGATCCGGGAGCGGCTCAAGCTGCGTATTGTCCGCCTGAATCTTATCTTCCTGCTCCCCGTCCTGCTGCTCTTCTGCGCCGCCGCCTTTAGCGCCATCTTCCAGCTGATGCGCCAGTCCCAGGTGCGGCTTTTAACCAGCGAAAGCTATATGAGCCAGGTGTACCTTATGGACCAGCTGGACCGCCAGGAGGACCCCGCCGCCCAGCGGACCCAGCTTCGGGCCTCTGCCCCCCTCCTCTGCGGCACCCTGGCGGAGATTACCAGCCTGCGGGTGCAGCTCTTTTCCGGCGACGGGGTGTTGCTGGCCGATTCCGCCCCCTCCCCGGCCCTCCCCCTCACCGGGGATATCGGCAGCGCCGCCGCCGGCACCAAGGCGTATCTCTTCTTTAACCACGCCGGACAGCCCTTTATCTCCTTTTCCAGCCCGGTCTACAGCGGCGGGGGAGAAACCATCGGCGTGGTGCGGTACCTTAGCTCCCAGGGGGACCTGCCGCTGCTGCGGCGCATCGTCCTGGTGATGGCTGTCCTGGCCCTGCTGGCGGCGGTCATCGGCAGCCTGGTGAGCATCCTGCTGGCCGATACCATCGTCCGGCCCATCCTCTCCCTCAAGGAGGCCATGAAGCGGATGGAGGAGGGCAAGGGCCGGCCGGTGGAGCTGCCGCCAAACGCCTTCCGGGAGGAGTTTAAGGAGCTGGAGACCGCCTTTGTGGCCATGGAGGCGGCCAACCGCCGCAATATCCTTCAGCTGGGGCAGGAGAAGGAAAAGCAGAACCTCTTTTTTAATAGTGCCACCCATCAGCTAAAAACCCCCCTTACCTCCATCATCGGCTACTCCGAGATCATTCAGCGGATGAGCGGGGACGAGGACATCACCCTCAGCGCCAAATACATCCAGGAGGCGGGGCAGCACCTGCTGACGGTGGTGGAGAACATCATCGAGATCTCCCGCCTGCGGCGGACCGAGTACGAGTTCTCCCCCAGCCGCTTCCCCCTAACGGAGCTCTGCGAGGAGTGCCGCACCCTGCTACAGCCCCGGCTGGAGCGCAGCGGCATCACCCTGGGCTACAGCTGCACCGCCGCCGAGGTCTACTACGACCGGGAGCGGGTGCGGGAGGTGCTGCTGAACCTGCTGGATAACTGCATCCTCCACAGCGGGTGCAGCCGCATCGCCATCACCACCGCCACCCTGCCCCTGCGCCTGACGGTGGAGGACAACGGGGAGGGCATCTCCCCGGAGCAGCTGGACCGGCTTTTCCAGCCCTTCTACCGCTCCCGCTCCTCCGCCCCGGGGGGCAGCGGGCTGGGGCTTTCCATCTGCAAGGAGATCATGGAGGCCCAGGGCGGGGGGATCGAGGTCCTTTCCTCCCCCGGGGCAGGCACCCGGGTCATCCTCTATTTCCAGGACCGCAGCCAGCCCCAGGGCTGGTACAACGGCATGGCCCGGAGGATATAGGGCGGCTCCATAGCCGAGAAAGGAGGGAGGGGGATGGCGTCCACCCTTTGGCGCAGGATTTTCCTTGGCGTTTATGTCGTCTCCATGGTGCTGGTCAGCCTCCTTTTGGTGCTGCTGGCCTTTGACGACGGGGAGATGGTGCAGATCGACGACCAGGCCGAGGTGATGCGCCGCCGCACCCCCAGCATCCTTGCCTCGGTGACGCTGGAGGTCCCCTGCTGGCCCCCGGTGGAGATCACCGACCAGGATTACCTCTACCGCCTCTCCCGGCGGATCAGCGTCATTCCCCGGGTCAGCGGTTCCTTCCCCGGGGAGGCCCCCGGCAAGCTCGCCGGCCGGATGGTCTTTGCCGACGGTGGCGAGGAACCCTTTTCCCTCAGCAACACCTTGATGGTGGGGGAGGAAGTCTACTACAGCCCCGAGGCCCGGGAGGAGCTGGCGGAGCTCCGCCGCTCCCTGGCCGGCCGGCTCTACACCCTCCAAAGCCTCGCCACCTTCTTTGTCCCCGACAACCAGGTGGTGGTGGAGGACACCGAGGGTTCGGTCCTCCTCTCCCCCCAGGACACCGGGCTGCTGCGCCAGGCCATCGAGGCAGGGGATCTGGTGGAGGACCCGGAGGAGGCGAACCAGACGGTGCGGGACCGTCCGCCCCGGTACGCCATCCATGTCCGCACCGGGGCCGGCGTTGATATGCTGCGGCTGCTGGTCTACGGCAACGAGTCCATCCAGGTCTACGACACCTACAGCTCCGGCCAGCCCCTGCTGCTCTGCTTCGGCGGGGAGCTGGTGCCCCTCTGCCAGGGGCTGCTGGAGGCGGTGTAAGCATCGATACAGGAAAGGGGGAGCCAAAGTGCCCCAGGAAAAAAACAAGACCCTCCGCCGGCGGCTGGACCGCTGGGAGGCTCAGGGGGAGCACCAACAGATCGCCGACGCGGTGCTGGCCCTGCCGCCGGAAAAGCGGGAGGACTGGCTGCTGCTGCGGCTGGCAGCGGCCTACAACAGCCTAAAGGAGCCGGAAAAGGCGCTGGCCCTGCTGGAGGAGCTGCGCCCCCGGGCCGAGTACACCTGGGCCTGGCAGTACCAGCTGGGCCGGGCCCTGCTGCGGCACCAGGCGGCAGTGGGGTGCCAGGACGGCGCCGACATGGCCGGGGTGCTGGAGGGGATGCGGGAGGTCCGCCGGGCCCTGCTTACCGCCCTGCGGCTGGCCCCCGGCCCGGAGGAGGAGTACCTTTGCCGGGAGCTGCTGGCCCGGGAGACCACCCTGCGCAAAACCATGGAGCTGATGAGCAGCACCGGCCGGTCCCTCTCCCCGCAGGTCCGGGACAACGAGGAAAAGGCTGGCCGCTTCGGGGGGCTGCTGCTACTGGAGCGCCCCCGGTGGGATATCATCCAGTTTAAGGAGGACCTGCACCGCCGGTGGGGGGTGGTGGTGGAAAACGAGCACGTCTCGGACAGCGGCAACGTCCTAATCTTTGCCCTGGACGGCTGCGTCGTGGCCATCTGCCTGATGGCGGGGCCGGTGCCCGGCAGGGAGGCGGAGGAGGCAGCCGCCGGCAACTATATGTGGCCCCAGGCCCTGGAGGCCACCGAAGGGCATCAGGCCCACCTGATGGTGGCGGTGATGGGCCAGCTGCTGCCGCTGCCGGAGCGGGGCAAGCTCTTTGTCAAGGTGATGGACGCCTGCTGCCAGCAGCAGGGGGCCATCGGTGTCTGTCTCAAGGGTGCCGTCATCCAGCCGGAGTACTACCAAAGCGCCGCCCAGATGATCCGGGAGGGGATGCTGCCGGTTTTCAACTGGATCTGGTTTGGCCTGCGGCTGCGGGAGGAGGGACTGTGCGCCTACACCTGCGGCATGGACGCCTTTGGCAAGGACGAGATCGAGATCCTGGACACCAACGCCGACCCCGCCGCCCTGCGGGGCTTTCTCTCGGACATTGCCAGCTGTGTTTTGGAGCGGGACCTGATGCTCTCGGACGGGGACGCCATCGACTACGAGGAGAAGGGGCGGCTGGCTGTCACCCGCAGCCCGGGGGTGCTCCTTGCCGGCACCACCCTAAAGGTGCCTTACTGGGAGACGCCGCCGGCGCCGGCCGGGGAAAAGCCGGAGGAGGGATGAACAGAATAGAAGGAGGGGGCGGAATGACGGAGTTGGCATTCAAGGAAGCCTGGCTGGAGGAGGAACAGCAGGCGGAGATCCGGGGATGGGATTTTTCCCACATCCGGGACCGGTACCGGGAGGAAGGGGATCTGCCCTGGGATTACCGCACCATCGTCGGGGAGCACCTGCGGGAGGAGGCGGTGCTGCTGGACTACGACACCGGGGGCGGGGAGTTTCTGCTCTCCCTCCGCCATCCCTACGAAAGGACCGCCGCCACCGAGGGGTACCCTCCCAATGTGGCCCTTTGCCGGGAGCGGCTGCTGCCGCTGGGGATCGACTTCCGGGCCTGCCAGGACCCCGGGGCGATTCCCTTCCCCGACGAGTCCTTCGACATCATCCTTAACCGCCACGGCAGCTTTGAGGCCGGCGAGCTGTTCCGGCTGCTGAAGAAGGGGGGACTTTTTATCACCCAGCAGGTGGGCGGGGACAACGACCGGGATTTGGTGGAACGGGTACGGCCGGGGACGCCGAAGCCGTTTCCCCACCTGTATTTAGCAGAGCAGCTCCGGGTGTTCCGGGGGGCGGGCTTCCGGATTCTTCGGGGGGAGGAGGCTTACCGGCCTATCCAATTCTTCGACGTTGGGGCTTTTGTTTGGTTTGCCCGGGTGCTTCCGTGGGAGTTTCCGGATTTTTCGGTGGAGATGTGTTTTGCAGGGCTTTGGGGGATGCAGGAGGAGATTCAGCAGAGGGGGAGGGTAGAGGGGACGGTTCACCGCTACCTGATTGTGGCGGAAAAATGACGGCCCGGCGGGGTTGGCCGGGGGTAAACGGAAATAATCGGAAGGAGTGTATTATAATCATGCGGATTGCGGTAGCTTATGAAAACGGGATGGTTTTTCAGCATTTTGGGCACACACAGCAGTTTAAGGTTTACGAGGTGGAGGACGGGGTGGTTCTTCGGGAGGAGATTGTGGACGCTGCCGGGAGCGGTCACGGGGCGTTGGCGGGGTTTCTTGGCGGGTTGGGGGCAGAGGCGGTTATTTGCGGCGGCATTGGGGCGGGGGCTCAGGCGGCGCTGGCGCAGGCGGGGATTCGGCTGTATGGCGGGGTTAGCGGCAGCGCAGACGAAGCGGTTCGGGCTTTGGCTACCGGGACATTGAGCTACCGTCCGGACGTATGTTGCAACCACCATGGCCAGGAGGGGCAGGGGTGCCATGGGGAAGGCCATAGCTGCGGGGAGGACCACCAGGGCTGTCACGGCCATTCGTGAGGTGCGAAGCGGCCTGTCCCACAGGTTGTGCCCGCCCGGGCCACCGGGCCGCAGGTCCAGGGCCGCGCAGGCCCTGGTCGCCCGCCGCAGCGGGCGAAACTCCCCAGGA
>JAAWGY010000151.1 GCA_022795575.1 Angelakisella sp.
TGCCGTTGTGATAGTCGTCCTGGGGAGTTTCGCTCCTGCGGGAGCGACCAGGGCTCTGCCCTGGACCTGCAAGCCTTTGAAAAGGCTTGACCGAAACTTCTGCCGCCCTGCGGGCCTTGGGGGATACCTGCTGCTTCTCCGGTTATGCCGTTTGCAGCGCGTGGTTCAGCTCCGCCCCTAACACAAACACCATCCCCGTGGCATACAGCCACAACAACAGCACCACCACCCCGCCCAGCGCCCCGTAAAGCACCGAATAATTGGCAATGTTCTCTACATAAAAGGAAAACCCCGCCGAAAACGCCAGCCAGGACGCCAGCGCCGCCAGCGCCCCCGGCAGCACCCGCCGCCGTGGCCCCCGTATCCCCGGCGCTACCCAGTACAATACCCCCAGCGCCAGCGAAAAAGCTATCCCCATCAGCGGGAACCGCAACGAGCTCCAAAGCCCAATAAACGGCCCAATCCCCGGAAAGTACCGGGCAAAAAACTCCAGCACCCCCCGCCCCGCCAGCACCAGTACCAGCGTCAGCATCATCACCGCCATCAAAAAGAGGGTGAATAACGCAACAACCCCCTGGTGCCGCAGCGTGGGCCTGGGGTTCTTTACCTGGTAGGCCGCGTTCACCGCCTTCATCAGGCTGTCCACCGCCCGCATCGGCAGCCAAATTGCAGCCAAAAGACTGGCCGCCAGCAGGTTGCCGCTCCGTAGCTCGGTAACATGAAGCAGGTAGGCGTTGGTAAGCTCCACCACCTGGGCCGGAATCAGCCCCTGTAGCGCCGGCCCCAGGCGCAAAGGCTCCAAGTCCAAAAAACCAACCAGCGTGCTGAGAAAGATGAGAAGAGGGAAGAAGGAAAAGATCAGGTAGTAGGCCAGCGCCGCCGCGGACCGCCCCACATCGTGGGTAATACAGCTTGCTACCATGGCCTCCCCGATCCGCCAAAGGCGAAACCGGGAAAGCCGCCGGTTAGCCTCCTTCAGCCATTCTTCCACCCTCATCCCTCTTTCTTTTTTGTTACTGCTCCGGCGCAAGCTCCACCGGGATCTCGTCGCCGTCCTTCCCCGCCAGGCCGGTGATGTTTAGGTTGCGGTTGACCTTGGCGTCGTAGGTATCAGCCCGGATCACCTCGGTAAGGTCGATGCCGGTGGTGGCCTTCATCGATTCAATGAGCTTTGCCATCACCGCCGGTACGTTGTCGGCAACCCCGCCAACCCCGGTGGCGTCCCCTCCGATAATGGTGATTTTGTCAATCTGAGACAGGGGCTCGGCAATCTTGCCGGCAATCTCCGGCAGCACCTGGATGAGCATCTCCGCCATGGCGGCGTTGTTGTACTTCTGGTAGGCCTCCGCCTTTTTCTCCATGGCCTCCGCCTCGGCAAGACCTTGGGCCCGGATGGCCTCCGCTTCGGCAAGACCCTTGGCCTGGATGCCCGCCGCCTCCCGCTCCTGCATAAAGAGCAGTGCCTGGGCCTCGGCGTCACCCTTGGCCAGAATACCCGCCGCCTCCTGCTCCTGGAGGAACCGCAGCGCCTTGGCCTCGGCGTTGCGCTTGGCCAAAAGACCCGCCGCCTCCTGCTCGTTCATAAAGAGCTTGGCCTCGGCGTCCTTTTGGGCCTCGTACTGCTCGGCCTCGGCCTGCTTCTGGCGGCGGTAAAGGTCGGCGTCGGCAGCCTTGCGGATCTCGGCAGAAAGGGCCTGCTCCCGCACCTCGGCCTCCTTGCGCTTCAGCTCCACCTCCCGCTCCTGCTTGGCAATGTCGGCGTTGGCCCGGGCAACCTCGATGGTCTTGCGCTGCTCCTGCTCCTGGATGGCGTAGGCGGCGTCGGCCTCGGCCCGCTTGGTGTCCTCCCGCTTCTTCAGCTCCGCCATCTGGATGTCCAGCTCGTTCTTTTTGATGGCAATCTCCCGGTCGGCGTTGACCCGGGCCTCGTTGGCCTGGCGGTCCGCCTCCGCCTTTGCCACCGCGATCTCCTTGTCCGCCTCCGCCTTGGCGATGGCGGCCTTCTTTTTGATCTGACTGATGTTATCGATACCCAGGTCGTCGATGACACCGTTTTCGTCTGAGAAATTCTGGACGTTAAAGCTGACGATATCCAGCCCCATGGCGGCCAGGTCCGGCTCGGCGTTCTCCTTGACCAGCTCGGCAAACTTCTGCCGGTCGCTGACCATCTCCTCCAGCTTCATTTTGCCCACGATCTCCCGCATATTCCCCTCCAGAACCTCCTGGGCCACCGAGCGGATGTAGTCGGTCTTTTGGTTCAGGAAGTTTTGGGCGGCCAAAGCCAGCTTATCCGGGGCGGCGCTGATTTTGACGTTGACGGCGGCGTCCACCCGGATGTTGATGTAATCGGCGGTGGGGACAGCGTTGGAGGTCTTGACATCCACCGGGATGAGCTTGAGGCTGACAATATCCAGCCGCTCTAAAAACGGGATTTTGATGACCGCCTTGCCAATAACGGTGCGCCGCCGCAGGCCGGAGACGATAAAGGCGGTATCCGGCGGGGCCTTTTTGTACCCGCTGGCCAAAATGGCCACCACCGCGGCAGCAACGATAAGGATAGGCAGAAAATCTCCCAGGATTTGCAGCAGAGCAAACATAAAACGACCTCCTTAGCTGATATGAATACCTTCCCGTACCGGGATTCTTCACCGTGTGGATGGGCCTGAACAGGCGCTACAAGTAAAGCCTGCTGACACCCTTGCCCCGCACCGAGATCTCCCGGGCGCAGCGGGCGGCGTTTTGCAGCAGGGGGGCGGTGTCCAAGCAGAGGCGCCCGTCCCGCTTGACAAACGCCCCCGCCGCCATAACGTGGCGGATGTTGCGGCTGTCGGCGCTGTAGAGGATGGCCGCCAGGGGGTTGTAGAGGGGGGCGGTCTGGACGGTGTCCAGGTCCCAGAAGATCAGGTCCGCCGCCGCGCCGGGCTCCAGGCGCCCGGTGCCAAAGGGGAGGGCCTCATGGCCCCGCATCAGCAGCTGCCAGACCTCCCGGAGGGTGTAGTCCTCGGCCCGGTCCTCCCACTTGCCCAAGAGGGCAAAGAGCCGGGCCTGCTCCAGGGGATCCACCGTGTTGGAGCTGGCGGCGCCGTCGGTGCCGATGCAGAGGTTTACCCGCTGCCACCGCTCCCATATCTCCCCCCGGCCCATCCCCAGCTTCAGGTAGGTTTTGGGGCTGACGGGGATGTAGGTGTCCTCGTTCAGGTACGTCAGGTCCTCCTCCCGGATCCAGAGGCTGTGGGCGGCGATGCAGGGGACAGAGAAGCAGCCGGCCTCGGCGGCCACGGCGAAGGGGGTTTTGCCGTGGGCTTGCAGGCTCTGCTCCACCTGGGCCCGGGTTTCCGCCATATGCAGGTGGATGCCGCAGCCGGCGGAGCGGGCCGCCTCCACCAGGCTCCGGAGCACCGCGGGGGAGCAGATGTAGGGGGAGTGGGGGCCGATGCGGATGCTTACCATGGGATCGTCCCGGTACCGGTCCATCAGGGCCAGGACGGGGTCCAGCTCGGGCCGGATGTCGCCGTCAAAGGCAAAGACGGTTCCGGCGATATCGGCCCGGATGCCGGTCTCCCCCGCGGCCCGGGCGATCTCCTCCCCGTGGAAGTAGTGGTCGGCAAAGGCGGTGACGCCGTGGTCCGCCAGCTCGGCGCAGCAGAGGCGGGCTCCCCAGTAGATGTCCTCCGGAAGGATCTTGCTTTCGTAGGGCCAGATCTCCCGGTTAAACCAGTCGTCGATGCTGACATCCTCGGCCAGCCCCCGGAGGATGTGCATGGGGGAGTGGGCGTGTAGGACGGCAAAGGAGGGGGAGAGGAAGAGGGTGGAGCAGTCCAGGACGGCGGTATCCGGATCCGGGGGCGTAAGGCCGGGCCCCCGGGCGGCGATGCGGCCCTCCCGGATCAAAAGGTCCTGGCCGGCGGTGACAAGGCCGGTGTGGTCGATGAGGTTGCAGCTTTGCAGCAGCAGGTTCAAGGCGCATCCCTCCCAAATCAGTGATAGAAAAGCGGCATAACATAAGTATAGCATATTTTAAGGGGAAAGGGGAGAGGGTTCTTTTGTGTACTTGCCGGGCGGGTTTCCCCGCATAAGGGGCGGGGAAACCGGTATACTACACCCAAGGAAGCAATTGGAGGGATTTGGATGGAAAAGCGGGTGGTCTGGCTACACACACTGATGCTGCTTTGTATGACGGTGCTGATGGTGCGCCTGGCGGCGCTGGGCCAGGGGGAGAGCCTGGCCCAGGCGGCGGCGCGGCAAAGCAGCTCCCTGCTGGAGCTGGGGGCCAGCAGGGGGACCATCTACGACCGGCGGGGCAAGCCCCTGGTGAACCGGGACTGGGTGACATCGCTGGCGGTATCCCCCACCCCGGAGGGGCTGGAGCTGCTGCGGGAAAGCCTGCCCCCGGACCAGCTTGCCGATGCCATGGAGGTGCTGCGCCAGGGCCGGCCGATGGTGGTGCGGAGCAGCCGGTGGCTGCCCCCGGCCAGCGGGGAGGGGGCGGTGGCCTTCCAGCTGCCGGTGCGGTACGGCGAGGAGCAGCTGGCGGTGCATCTGCTGGGCTACCTGGACGACAGCGGCCACGGGGTGACAGGGGTGGAAAAGGGCTATGACCAGCTGCTGAGGGAGATGGGGGGCAGTGTCTACGCCCGGTACTTTGTGGACGCCAACCGCAGCGCGGTGGAGGGGCAGGCCACCGAGGTGGTGGACCAGCGGTCCGCCCCCCGGGGCGGGGTACTGCTCACCCTGGACCGGGGGATCCAGCAGGCCACGGAGGCGGCGATGGAGGAGGTGCCCAAGGGGGCCGCGGTGGTGATGGCGGTGGAAAGCGGGGAACTCCTGGCCATGGTCAGCCGTCCCGCCTACGATGTCCAGCGCATCGCCGACTCTTTGGAGGACCCGGACAGCCCCTTCTTTAATCGGGCGCTGGGGGCTTACAGCGTGGGCTCCACCTTTAAGCTCTGTGTGGCGGCGGCGGCGCTGGAAAAGGGGATTTCTCCCAGCCTTGCCTACCAGTGCGGCGGCAGCTACCAGCTGGGGGAACAGAAGTACCATTGCCACTACCGCTACGGCCACGGGGAGCTGGAGATGGCAGCGGCGCTGGAAAAATCCTGCAACCCCTACTTCATCAACCTGGGGATGGCGGTGGGGGCGCAGGAGATCTGCGACATGGCCTACGCCATGGGGTTTGGCTCTCCGGCCCGGCTGGCGGAGGGGGTTACGGCGGCGGCGGGGGAGCTACCGGAGGCTGGCCGGATGGACACCGGGGAGCTGGCCAACCTTTCCTTTGGGCAGGGCGGGCTTACCGCTACCCCGGTCCAGCTGGCACAGATGATCTGCACCATTGCCAACGGCGGGCTTTCGGTAAGTCCTACCGTTTACCTGGGCACCACCCGGGACGGGGGGAACGTGGTACGGGACGGGGAGGCCTCTCCCCAGCGGCGGGTGATGAGTGAGAAGACGGCGGCGACGCTGCGGGAGATGCTGGTGGGGGTGGTGGAGCGGGGCAGCGGCACCCACGCCCGGCCCGACTGTGGCGGCGCCGGGGGCAAAACTGCCACTGCCCAAACCGGGGTGTACCAGGGGGAGGAGGAGGTGCTCCACGGCTGGTTTGCCGGGTTTTACCCAGCGGAGGAGCCTCAATACGCGGTGGTGGTGCTGGCGGAGGGGGGCGGCGAAGGAAGTGAGCTGCCGGCCAGAACCTTTGCCGCTATCTGTGACGGTATTGCCGACCGGGGCCTTGCGCCGTGAGGCAGAGCCCTGGCGTGGCAATCTGCGCACAGCGTCCGCCGGTACGGCATCTAAAAGTTTCGGTCAAGCCTTTTCAAAGGCTTGCGGGTCCAGGGCAGGGCCCTGGTCGCTCCCGCAGGAGCGAAACTCCCCAGGTTGACTATCACAACGGCAGGGCTTGTGTTTTTGGCACAGGCCCTGCCGTTCTGTTGTAGGCCGTTAGGCCGCGGTTTTTATCGGCGGCGTTTGGGTGAGGATGGGGGCTATTGCGGTTATGTAGCCTGCTGGCGGGGAAGCGCAAACCGCGGCCGGGGTTAGGAGTAGCCGCTTTCTCCCCA
>JAAWGY010000152.1 GCA_022795575.1 Angelakisella sp.
CTGCGAAGCAGCCCCTACGGCCAACCGCCGTAGGCGGCTCTTAGGCCGGCCTCCCCTGAAAGGGGAGGTGTCGCCCGCAGGCGACGGAGGGGTTCCCCCCGCAGGGGCCGTTCCCCCGCACCCCTGCGCCTCCCCCGCCCTGGGGAGTTTCGCTCCCTGCGGGGAGCGACCAGGGCTCTGCCCTGGACCTGCAAGCCTTTGAAAAGGCTTGACCCAAACTTTAGCGCCCTGCGGGCCTTTACGGTACACCGGGTGGTCCTGGGCGGGCCCCCCTCACGGCTGGGCCACCACCCCCTCCTCCTGCACCAGGCGGTAGCCTACCCCCCGCACCGCCTCAATCCGGAACCCCCAGCCTGTCCCACACCGCAGCCGCAACCGCCGCACCACTACATCCACCGCCCGTGGCCCAGCCTCGCTCTCTAACCCCCACAGCCGGTCCAGCAGCTCCTGCCGGCTAAACACCCGCCGGGGATGCCCCAGCATCAGCGCCAGCAACCCGTATTCCCGGGGCGTAAGCCCCAGCCGCCGCTCCCCTGCCCAAAGCTCCCGTCTCCCCTCCTCCAGCCGTGCCTCCCCCAGCAGCACCTGGGCCTCCAAACCCCCGCTACCCCCGCTCCCGCCCCAGCGCCGGGCCATGGCCCACAGCACCAGCGACAGCTCCTCCAGGTCCACCGGCCGCCGCAGCCAGCCGTCCGCCCCCGCCCCAAAAGCCTGCCGCCGCTCCTCCAGGGTGTCCCGCCCCAGCAGCGCCAACACCGGACCTTCCACCCCCGCGGCCCGCAGGCGGCGTATGGCAGGCGCGCCCAGCCCCATCACCGTCAGGTCCACCCGCCCCTCCCGCAGAATCGCCAACGCCTCCTCCAGGGTGGAGGCCCCCCGGGTGGTCATCCCCTGCCCCTCCAGAAAACGCCGGAGCATCCGCCGGGACCGTCCCTCCCCCTCTGCCACAAGAATCATAACCATCACAACACCACTTCTTTCTTAACGATTTGTTTACAAATTCTCCCATAAGTGAAATCTTCCTGTCGATATCCGCCGGTATAATTGGGGAAACGCACAATTCGGAGGGAGGAATTGCGGTGGTGGGCAAACGCCTGGAGCAGCTGCGGAAGAGCCGCGGCATGAGCCAGCGGGAGCTGGCGGCTCTCCTGGGGGTGACGAACTACACCGTTTCCGCCTACGAAAATGACCGCAGCGAGCCGGCGGACGAAATCAAGGTCCGGCTGGCCCGGCTGTTTGACGTTTCCCTGGATTACCTCATGGGGCTGGTGGACCAGCCCCTCTCCCTAAGCCGGGAGCAGCACTCCCTTCTCTTCCCCCCGGCGATGAACGCGTCCCAACGGGAGTTTCTTATTGAGCTCCTGACCAATTGGGAGGCCGGCATTGGCGAAGCGAGTACCGCCGGTACCGGTCAGGCCCTGGGCTGATCTCCACAGCCCGGCCGAAGGGGCTTCGCCCCTGTTTTCCTTCATCCGCCGCCCGGCTTACCCCGGGCGGCGACCTTTTTTGCCCCGGTACAGCGGGAAAAAGGGCACAAAAAAACGGCGCCCTCTCTGGAGAAAGAGGGCGCCGTTTGTTAAGCTTTGGGTGCTACCCCTTACCCTCTACAGGGGTTTGGGGGTTGGCTTCCGTTTTGCTTATTTCTTGAGGGAAACAGCAGCGGCGGAGACCAGGGCGACAGCGGCCAGAGCGGTGGCAATGCCAACGACATCGTTAGCGCCGGTGTCGGGGTTGTTGTCGGCAGCGGTGGTGCCGATGGGCAGGGCCTTGTCAGAGAAGACATAGGAGCCCAGGGTGCGAGCCTTCAGCAGGAAGCAGGACTCGTCGTCATCCCACTTAACCTCGCTGGAGATCTTGCCATCCTTCAGGACGTAAACGTGGCTCTCCTCATCCTTGTAGAACCGGATGGTGGCGGTGCTGGTCAGGGTGGGGTTGGCAACGAAGGTCAGGAAGGTGATGTCAGCATCCTTGTCGGCATACTGCTTGAGCAGGGCAGAGTTGGCAGAGGTCTTGTTGAAGAGGAACAGCTCCTCGTTCTTGTAGCCGCGGAAAGTAACCTCGGTGTCCTCATCCATGGTGTTCAGGACAACGGTGCCGTACTCGGAAGTCAGGTGAGCATCGCTGCTGTCGATGAAGTCACGCAGGCCATCCTTAGCTTCATCAATCTTCTGGAACTTGTAGACGGTGTTATCCTTGATAAAGCTTTTACCATCATCGTCCAGGGCGGGGATGGTACGGTCATTATCAACATCGAGATAAGCAGCAGCCTTCTTGTTACCGACGGAAACATTGATGGAAACAACGATATTGACAGGCTTGGTGTCACCAAGGCCGCCCTTGCCCTTACCCTTCAGGGTGAACTTACCGGACAGAACCTTGGGCTGCTTCAGGGTGTAGTCCTCCTTGAGCTTGATGACCAGCTGATTCTTGTCATCATCAAACTCCAGGCCAGCGAGCAGGTCCTTGTTCTTGGTCCACTTCTGGGAAGTAATGGTGTAGTTGGAAGAGGTGATTTCAGCATTCCAAGCGTTGCTGTTGTTGTTGGCGGAAGCATCGGTGCCAGGAATGTTGCTGGGCATTCCCCAGTAAACATACAGCTCATCGCCAGGGCCAACACGACCGCCAAAGTTGACGTTGTTCTCTTCGTCAGTGACGGGCTTTTTGGGGTTAGGATTGGGGTTACTGGTGGCAAACGCCATGGTGCAAAGCATCATGACAGCCAGCACGAGTGCCAGAACCTTTTTCATGGGTTTTTTCCTCCGTAAAATTTTAATCTTTTCGGCTCGGGGTTCTCCAGCGGCCCCTTGCCTTGGTTATAGGATATTACATTCCGTAACCAAAATCAAGCTAAAAATTACAAAGTTGTAACCATTTTACACTTTCCCAAAAAAGTTGAAGAACCCCCCAACTTTTTCTTGGTTGGGGGGCCAGACAGGGCGGCACCGGAAGGATGAGGGCGGCGGGGGGCGGGCGGTAAGGGGTACGAAACGTAGAAAACTACTTTATATTTGATGTACCTATGTTTTTTCTGTTTATTTAACAGTATTTTGTCAGTTTTTTAATATATGTATACCTATTTGTATAAATCTTTACGAATTTTACGGAAAAACGTTGTCTTTGCGACAGACTTCTCTGTTTCAGCATAAAAAAGATTGGCTTATTTGTAGTTTTCACCACTTTCTCGTCGATGCTTACTTTATTTTATATCATATCAACAGAAAACTATATTATTTTGGAAATTATTCAGTTACATTTTAACAAAATCGTATCTATTGTTACTTATTATAATTCTATGTTCAACACACGCCCCCCTCCCGCTTTCTTGCTTTCCACGGCAAAATCCGCTATACTGTTACCGAAAACATCATCTAAAAAAAGGAGAACGCCCGCTATGCTCCTGCGCCTTGCCTCCTACTTCCGGCCCTACAAAAAGCTGCTGGCCCTGGACCTATTTTGCGCCTTTCTGTTGGCTGCCTTTGACCTCTTCTATCCCGTCATCACCAGCGAAATCATCGATACCTACATCCCCCGGCAGATGTTCCGGGAGCTGGTCTTTTGGCTCTCTTTCCTGCTGGTGTGCTACCTGATGAAAGCGGCGTGCAAAAATATTGTCATCTACTACGGCCACGCAATGGGGGTGCGGATCCAGACCGATATGCGCCGCCAGGTCTTCCAAAAGCTCCAGGGCCTGCCCTTCTCCTACTTTGACCACAACAAAACCGGCGTCATTATGTCCCGGATTGTGGGGGACCTCCAGGACATCAGCGAGTTTACCCACCACGGCCCGGAGGAGGTGTTCATCACCGCCGTTACCCTCATTGGCTCCTTTGTCATCCTCTCCCGGTCCAGCCTGCCCCTTACGCTGATTATCTTTGCCATCTTCCCGGTGATTGTGCTGGCCGCCCTTTGGAAAAAGCGGAAGATGAACCGGGCCTTTGCCCATATGCGCCGCACCGTGGGGGAGCTGAACGCCGAGCTGGAAAGCAGCATTGCCGGTATCCGGGTAAGCCGGGCCTTTACCAGCGAGGACCACGAGTCCTGCCGGTTTGAGCGGGCCAACCAGACCTTTCGCCAAAGCAGGGAGTACAGCTACCGCGCCATGGGGGAATACTATACCCTCCTCTACTTCCTTACCGATATCCTTTACTGGGCCACCCTGGCGGGGGCGGCTGTCTTTAGCTTTTACGGGGCCATCACCCCCGGTATGCTGGTACAGTACGTGCTGTATGTCTCCCTCTTTATGAACTCCACCAAGCGGCTGGTGGACTTTGCCGAGATGTACGAGATGGGGATGACCGGCTTTGCCCGGTTTACCGAGATTATGGACTGCGTCAGCGAGGGGGAGCGCCCCGACGCCCCCGCCCTGCCGCCGGCGCGGGGGGATATCCGCTTTGAGGACGTCTCCTTTGCCTACCAGGGGGACGGGGACGAGGGGGAAAAAACGGTGCTCCGCCACCTGAACCTGACGGTGGCGGCTGGGCAGAAGGTGGCCATTGTGGGGCCCTCCGGCAGCGGCAAGACCACCCTTTGCCACCTGATCCCCCGGTTCTACGACACCACCGGGGGGCGGATTTTCCTGGACGGCCAGGATATTACCCAGGTCAGCCTGACGTCGCTGCGGCGGCAGGTGGGCATTGTGCAGCAGGATGTTTTCCTCTTCCCCGGCTCCTTCCGGGAAAACATCGCCTACGGCAACTTTGACGCCACCCAGGAGGAGATCGAGGAGGCGGCCAGGCGGGCCAACATCCACGACTTTATCCTGGCCCAGCCCCAGGGGTACGACACCCTGGTGGGGGAGCGGGGGGTACGGCTTTCCGGCGGGCAGAAGCAGCGGATTGCCATCGCCCGGGTCTTCCTGAAAAACCCGCCTATCCTTATCCTGGACGAGGCCACCAGCGCGCTGGACAACACCACCGAGCGGATGATCCAGGAGGCGCTGGATGAGCTTTGCCAGGGGCGGACCACCCTTGTGGTAGCGCACCGGCTTTCCACCATCCGGGGGGCGGATAAAATCGTGGTGCTTACCGGGGAGGGGATCCGGGAGGAGGGGACACACCGGGAGCTGATGGGGAAGCAGGGGCTTTACGCGCAGCTGTACAGCAGTCAGTTTGCTGTGGACCACCTGGAGGCAGGGGGGACGGCTTGAGCGCGGGGGGCGGCAAAGGGGGGCTTTTATGGCTTGGGACCACATTGTCTACCAGGATACCTCCTTTCGGGAGGAGGACTGGTCGGAGGCGGTGCTGACGGCTTGCACCTTTGAGGGGTGCGTTTTTACCGGCGGGAGCTTTGGGGGGAGCCGGTTGGAGGGGTGCGTTTTTCAGGGCTGCCGGTTTCGGTTTACCGACCTTGGGGGGGTGGTGGCGGAGGGGTGCGCTTTCCTCAACTGTGTTTTTGACGAGGCCAACCTGTTTGGGGGGAGCTTGCGGGGGTGCAAGTGCACTGGCAGCAGCTTTGCGGGGGCGAGGACTACGGGGTTGCTGCTGGCGGCGGGGCGGTACGACTACTGCGTGATGACGGGGGTTTCGTTTGTCAGGGCGGAGCTTGTGGGGGCATCCTTTGCCCATGCGGATCTGCGGGGGTGCAGCTTTGGGGAGGCGGACCTGCGGTACTGTGACTTTTCCCAGGCGCTGATGCAGGGGTGCGACCTTACCCGGGCGGACCTGCGGGGGGCGACGCTGGCGGGGGTAGATGTGCGGTCGTTGCGGCTGAAGGAAACCACCATTGACCTGCCGTTGGCGGTAGCCATTGCGGAGGGGATGGGGGCAAAGCTGGTGTAGAGAAAGCAGCACCTGACCGCAAAAGGCCCGCAGGGCGCCAAAAGTTTCGCTCAAGCCTTTTCAAAGGCTTGCAGGTCCAGGGCAGAGCCCTGGTCGCTCCCGCAGGAGCGAAAGGTTCCAGGGCGACTACAAAAACAGTAGGGCTTGTGTGGAAGGGTACGAAGCCTACCGTTTGTTGATTAGGTGCACCGCGTTTATCAGGTGCACTACGGAGGAACAGGGGAACGGCCTCTGCGGAGGCCGACCTCT
>JAAWGY010000153.1 GCA_022795575.1 Angelakisella sp.
AGGCTCCAGCGGCCTTGCGAGGGGAGCGTAATGGCCCGCTCCCTCCTTCCGGTTGGCCTGACAAGGTGCCTCCGGCGGATCCTATTCCCTGCGGGGGGATTCCCTCCCTTCGGTCGGGTGGGGCCTCCGGCGGATTTTGGTTCCCTGCGGGGGGTGTAATATGGGGTAGGCTTGCTGGTTTGTGGCTATGTTTGGTTGTGGGGATAGGCTTTTTTGCCTGCCGGGCTAAAAGCCATCGATCTCACCCAGCTTTTCTTAAAATTAGCAACCGATTTCCTTTTCCTGACAGAAAACAGGCGTATCAGAGAGCATTCGGGAGCATACGAGAGAATGCGGCAGGGGCAGAAGGGTAGCAAAAGGCGGTTTTTTCGGCCAAAACCGGCCTAAAACCGCCCGGGAGCGTCCTTGCCCTTTTCCGCCAGGGTGTGGTACACTATTGGTGCAGGTTAAGACAGCAGCTGCCCAGGCAAAAGGGCGGCAGTTAAAGTGGGGGAAGGCACCGCAAGGCCCCCTACAGGAGAAAGGAAACAAGATGAACATCAATTTCGGCACCGTAAAGCCCCCCGAGAACAACATCCCCAAATACCAGGAAGCCGGCAAACGGCTGGGCCGGAGGCTGCTGGCAGTGGTGCTGGTGGCGGCGGTTGCCCTGCTGGGCAGCGCCTCCTTTACCGTCATCAACGAGGGGTATATTGGGGTAAAGTACCAGTTCGGCAAAATCGTGGACGACTCCCTTTCCGCCGGGCTCAACTTTAAGATCCCCTTTATCCAGACCATCCGTCAGGTGGATGTCCGGGAGCAGATGTACCAGATGGACGCCAACGCCTACACCAAGGACACCCAAACGGTGGAGGGCATCCAGACCAAGCTAAACTATGTCTACGACCGGGCCGAGCTCTCCAATATCATCCGCAACATCGGCATCAACAATGTGGAGTCCAAGCTGCTGATCCCCCAGATGCAGTCCATCGTAAAGAACGAGATCGGCCAGTACAAGGCGGAGGACCTGGTACAGAACCGGACGGTGGTACAGGAAAGCATCGAGGAAAAGCTGCGGAGCAGCCTGGGGCAGAGCGGTATTATCGTGGTGTCCTTCGCCATCGAGAACCTGGACTTTGAGGACGGCTTCGAGGAGGCCATCCGGGCCAAGGTGGTGGCGGAGCAGGAGGCCCTGAAGATGCAGAACAAGACCAAGGAAACCGAGGAGCTGGCCCGGCAGACGGTGATCGCGGCCCAGGCAGAGGCGGAAAGCCAGAAGATCAAGGCCGACGCCGAGGCCTACGCCATCGAGGCCATCCAAAAGCAGCTCCAGCAGAGCCCGGAGTACATCGAGCTGCAGCGGGTGCAGAAGTGGGACGGCAAGTATCCCCAGGTGATGGGTGACTCGGTGAACCCCTTTGTGACGCTGAGCCCCACCGAGTAAAGGCGGCGTCGCCAACACAATATCAACAGGCGGGGGGATCTCCACGGGGGATCCCCCCGCCCTTTGCGGGTGGCTTGGGAGGATGCCGTTTTCCGCAAAAACAGGCGAAATACCGGGGATCCCGGAGAGGGCCCGCACTCTGCCATTTCCCCGAAAAAACAGGAATGGTAAAGGCTGGCGATTGTTCGTACGATTTTTCTACATCCCGTACTGTTTAACCTATGATTTGCAGAATAAATAATTATAATAATGATAAGGGCAGTGAATTTGTATAAGATTCCAGTTGCTGCCCCCGCAATCTGAACAATGGAAAAAGGAGAATTGAAGATGAAGAAGCTTCTAACCGCACTGTTAGCTATGTGCATGGTCCTGTCGCTGGCCGCCTGCGGCGGTTCGCCGGCTCCTGCCAGCCCCGCGCCCGCGCCCGCTTCCGGCTCCTCCGACGCGCCCCCTGCCGCTCCCGGCGGCGAGAAGATCCCCATCAGCGTCATCGCCGCCGAGTACGGCCAGAACACCAAGGACTGGTGGGCCAAGTTCCAGAGCGACTTTAACGCCGCCAACACCGGCATCGACCTCACCGTTGAGGTGGTGTCCTGGAACGACATCTACACCGTTGTGAACACCCGCATCAGCGGCAACGCCGCCCCTGACATCCTGAACATCGATGTCTTTGCCGATTACCAGGCCGACGGCCTGCTGCTCCCCGCTAAGGAGTATGTCTCCGAGGCTACATACAACAAGATGTACCCCGCCTTCCTGGAGCAGTCTGTTGTGGACGGCACCGTCTGGGCCATCCCCGACCTGGCCTCCGCCCGCGCCATGTACTACAACGTGGACATCCTGAAGAACGCCAAGGTCGAGGTTCCCACCACCTGGGAGGAGCTGAAGGCCGCCTGCGAGAAGATCAAGGCCTACGACGCCAACATCTACCCCTGGGGCATCGATATGACCACCGACGAGGGCCAGGCTGCCTTTGCCTACTACATCTGGAACAACGGTGGCGACTTTACCGACGCTAACGGCAACTGGACCCTGAACAGCGACAAGAACGTCGAGGCCATCGAGTACGCCATCGGCCTGGTGAAGGCCGGCCTGACCAACAGCGACCCCGCCACCGATACCCGGTATGCCCTGCAGGATATGTTCGGCGCCGGCAAGGTTGCCATGATGATCGGGCCCAACAGCATCCCCACCTACATCAAGGACGGCGGCAGCACCATTAACTACGCCTTTGCCCCCATCCCCACCAACGGCGGCAACCCCTCTGTCTCTGCCGGCGTTATGGACCGCTTTATGTGCTTTGATAACGGCCACTCCCCCGAGAAGATCGAGGCCATCAAGACCTTCTTTGACTTCTTCTATGACGACGCCCGGTACTCTGACTGGGTGCTGATGGAGGGCTTCCTGCCCGCCACCTCCGCCGGCGGCGAGATCGTGGCCAAGGCTGACGCTTCCATGGCTCCCTGGGTGGAGATCGTGGGCAGCTGCAAGTTCTACCCCACCGCCAAGGCGGAGTGGGCCGACGTTAAGCAGGGCGTCATCAACGTAGAGCAGCAGGCCCTGCTGGGCGGCAACGTCAAGGAGCTGCTGGACAGCCTGCAGAAGCAGATCGCCGGCTAATCCACGGATGCAACAGCGCTGATACCTAACACCGCGGGCCGGGCCACAGTAGCGGCCCGGCCCGCGGCCGCTTCCAGCCCTTTTCCAAAGGCGGGGGAGGGGCTCCCGGGCGATGTGTCCCGACGACACGTCCCCTTGGAAAACGGCTGGAAGGGCCGACAAACGAGGAGGTGTTCCCTGTGAACAAAAAGCTCTACCGCAAGATAGAACCCTACATCTGGATTTCGCCCAGCGTCATCCTGATGGCAGTCTTTATCCTGACGCCCATCCTTTCGGTGTTCCGGATGGCGGCGAACAAGGTGAGCCGTACCGGCAAGCTCCAGGGCTTTAACAACTTCGCAAACTTTACCAGCGTGGTAAACAACCCGGCGTTTAGCCTGGTCCTTAAAAATACCGTCATCTGGACCATTGCGGTGGTGGTGATCTCCACCGTGCTGGGCTTTATGCTGGCCCTGGTGCTGAACAACAACTTTAAGGGCCGCAAGATTGTCCGGGCCATTGTGGTGTTCCCCTGGGCCACCACCCTGGTCATCCAGGCCAGCGTCTGGAATTTTATCATCAACACCGATTACGGCACCCTGAACACCCTGCTGCTAAAGCTGGGCATCATCCAGGAGGCGGTAAACTGGACCCCCACCCCGGCGGCGTACTTCGCCTGGGAGATCGCCTGCGGTATCTTCGTCACCATCCCCTTTGTCACCTTCTGCGTCCTTTCGGGGCTACAGAGCATCGACACCTCCTACTACGAGGCGGCCACGGTGGACGGGGCCAACTACTGGCAGAAGCTCCGCAGCCTCACCCTGCCCCTGGTACGGCCGTCGCTGACGGTGGCCACGGTGCTCAACATCATCTACGTCTTCAACTCCTTCCCCATCGTCTGGACGATGACCAAGGGGGATCCGGCCAACCGCACCGACACCCTGGTAACATACCTTTACAAGCTGGCTTTCTACAACGGCCGGCAGGGGGAGGCGGCGGCGGTATCGGTAATCGGCTTTATCATCCTGCTGATCTGCGCCAGCACCTACATGGTATACACCCTGCGGAAAGGAGATGACACCTGATGAACGACGTGATAACCCACAAGGAATTTTCGCTAAAAAAGACGGTACTGCGCATTCTGCTGTACTTCGTTGCCATCGATGTCTGCATCTTCACCCTATACCCATACTTTGCCATGTTCTGCACGGCTCTTAAGAGCCGGGTGGAGATCTTCTCCCCCAACGGGACCATCTTCCCCATTCAGTCCATGTGGTCCAACTTTATCGACATCTGGAGCCGTGCGCCTATGGCACAGTACCTGCTCAACTCGGTACTGATTGCGGGGGGTTCCACCCTGATCGCCATGCTTTGCGGGATTCCGGCGGCTTACGCCCTGGCCCGGATGAAGTTCAAGGGGCAGACGGCGTTTTTGGGGTTCATCATTGTTTCCCAGATGTTTGCGCCGGTGGTGCTGCTGGTGGGTATTTACCAGGTTATGCAGACGCTGGGGCTTACTGACAGCATTTGGGGGCTTATCTTTATCAACGCGGCGTTTAACCAGGCGTTTACGGTCTGGCTGCTGCGGGGTACCTTTATGAGCATTTCCCCGGAGATGGAGCAGGCGGCTACCATTGACGGCTGTACCCGGGTACAGGCGATGCTGCGGATCCTGATCCCGGTGGCGGCGCCTGGTATTGTTACGACGCTGATCTTTATCTTCATCAACGCGTGGAACGAGTACACGGTGGCGCTGTGCTTGATTCAGACGGATACGCTGAAGCCGCTGACGGTGGGTATCAATACCTTTAACGGGTACAATATGATTGAGTGGCAGTATCTGTTTGCGGCTTCCATCTTTGCGATTATTCCGGTGGTGCTGCTGTTTATGTCTATCGAGAAGAACCTGGTCAGCGGGTTGGCGTCGGGCGGCGTTAAGGGCTAAGCAGAAGCCTATCGCAAAGGCCCGCAGGGCGCCAAAAGTTTCGGTCAAGCCTTTTCAAAGGCTTGCAGGTCCAGGGCAGAGCCCTGGTCGCTCCCGCAGGAGCGAAACGCCCCAGGACGGCTATTACAACGGCAGGGCTTGTGTTTTTGGCACAGGCCCTGCCGTTTTGTTGTAGGCCGTCAGGCCGCGGTCCAAAAGCAGCAGCCTCCCGGTGAGGCCAGAGCCAATCGCAGTTCCGCACCCATCTAACCAGGAAGCGCAAACCGCGGCCGGTCCCAGTGGAAGCCGCTATCTCCCCAAAACAGCCCGCCGCGCGCCGCAGGCGCTGGAGGCGGGCGCATTTTGGGCAGACGGGCCCAAACCCCGTCCCCCGCCCCAAACGCCCCAAAAACAGCCCCCGCCGCAGGAAAAATTTCCCACCCAACCCGTGCTCCCCCGGAAATGATTCCCGAAGCGCCGGAGGATAAGAAGGACGTTTAGGGCCACAATAATGGAGCGGCGGAAAGCACACCCACCGCCGCAAAGCATCCAACCAAGCAACCACCCCAACACAGGAGGAATTTACGAGATGAGCTGCAACTGCAATAACGCCAACAAGTCCATTGAATGCACCGTTACCAACTGCCGCAACCACTGCAACGGCGCCAACTACTGCAGCCTGGAGCGTATCCTGGTGGGCACCCACGAGGCCAATCCCACTATGGACCAGTGCACCGACTGCAAGTCCTTCCAGATGAAGTAAGTACCCGGCGGGGATGCCGATGATGCCTGCATTGCGCGGGAAAAGGGGGGAGGAGCCCCCCCTTTTTTTGTGCCGGGCGGTGTTGCTTGGGGGAAGGGATTTTGGGCTGGTGGGGCAAAAATGCGCCTGCCGCCGAAACCGAACATAGCCACAAATCAGCAAGCCTATCCCATACTACTCCTCCCGTAGGCCGAAGGCCGGAGGGTTCCCCCCGCAGGGAATCAAAATCCGCCGGAGGCACCTTATCAGGCCAACCGGAAGGAGGGAGCGGGCCAATTCGCTTCCCCCACAAGGCCGCTGGAGCCTG
>JAAWGY010000154.1 GCA_022795575.1 Angelakisella sp.
AAACCTTGCAATACACCAAGTATTGCTGCGGATTTTTGCCTTGCAGGGCGGAAAAATCCCTTGCCCTGCCTGCATCATCCGGCTGTGAATACAGGTTCTAAAGAGGCCCCGGCCCTCTGAAAAAAAACTTGACAACCCCCCGCCACCGGAGCTATAATACTAAAAAATTCATATCCCCACACAAAGCGTTGAAGAGGACGCGGCAGGTCTGTAGCAGGATTTACAGAGAGTATGCGGTTGGTGCGAGCATACAGTCCGGGGGCCTGCCTATCACCTCGGAGCTGGGACCGGAACACCGGCGCCAAAGGCCGGTAAGTATGGCATCCCCGTCTGGCCTCGTTACCGGCCGGGAATTGTTGGATTCCTGTCAAGCGGCGCCGCCGGCAAGGGTGGCGCAAGTTGGGTGGTACCGCGAGCCGTAACGGCCCGTCCCATGGAGAAGCTCCGGGGGCGGGCCGCTTTTTCTGCGCCGGTGGGGATAAAACAGGAGGTTTTGGGATGGAAGTAAAGCTGTACGAAATCGCGGAGCGGATCCGCTGCCTGCGGGAGATCCTGGGGATTACGGTGGAGGAGATGGCCAGCGCCTGCATGATGGAGCCGGCGGACTACGCAAAGCTGGAGGAGGGGAACGACGACTTTTCCTACTCCTTCCTGGTAAAGTGCGCCGAGCTCTTGGGGGTGGACACGGTGGAGCTCATCACCGGGGAGACGCCCAAGCTCTCCTTTTACAGCATCATCCGCAAGGGCCGGGGCCTGCCCATCAAGCGCCGCAAGGGCTTTACCTACGACCATATGGGCTACCTCTTCCGGGGCCGGGAGTGCGAGCCCATGCTGGTGGTGGCCCCCTACTCGGAGGAGGAGCAGGAGGCCCCCATCCACCTCTCCCACCACGCCGGCCAGGAGTTCGATTACATCCTCAGCGGCTCCCTGAAGGTGGAGTTTGAGGGGGGCGGCAGCCACATCCTCCACGCCGGGGACTGCGTTTACTACGACTCCGGCCACGGCCACGGTATGATTGCCGTGGGGGGCGAGGACTGCCGGTTTTTGGCCATCGTCCTCAAAGGGGACCGGAAGGAGGGGAAGTAAGCTATGGACCAGGAGAGAATGGACCTGCTTTACCAAAAATTCTGCCGGGAGGAATTTGACAAAAACGGGGTGCTCTGCAAATTCCAGCCGGTGGTGCCGGAAGACTTCAACTTTGCCTACGACTGCGTGGACTACATCGCCGCCCGCCAGCCGGACCGCCGGGCCATGGTGTGGTGCGACGACAAGGGCCACGAGCGGACCTTTACCTTTGGGGAGATGTCCCGCTACAGCAGCATGGCCGCCAACCTCTTCCTCTCCCTGGGCATTGGCCGGGGGGATATGGTGTTGGTCATCCTCAAGCGCCACTACCAGTTCTGGTTTACCATCCTTGCCCTTCACAAAATCGGGGCGGTGATCATCCCCGCCACCAACCTGCTGACCAAAAAGGATGTGGTGTACCGGGTGAACGCCGCCGATGTTTCCGCCATTGTCTGCACCGCCGACGGGGAGGTGTCCCACGCGGTGGAGGAGGCGGAGCCGGAGTTTGCCGCCCCGGTGAAAAAGCTGCTGGTCCACGGCGCCCGGGAGGGCTGGATCGACTTTGACGCCCGGCTGGAGGAGTGCTCCCCGGAGCTCTCCCGGATCCCCAACAAGGCCACCGACCCCATGCTCCTCTACTTCAGCTCCGGCACCACCGGCTACCCCAAGATGGTCATCCACAACCACACCTACGCCATCGCCCACATCATCACTGCCCGCCACTGGCACAACGTGGTGCCGGACGGGCTGCATCTTACCGTAGCGGATACCGGCTGGGGCAAGGCGGTATGGGGCAAGCTTTACGGCCAGTGGCTCTGCGGGGCGGGGGTATTCGTCTACGACTTCGATAAATTCACCCCCCGGGACCTCCTCCACAAAATCGAGCAGTACCGCATCACCACCTTCTGCGCCCCTCCCACCATCTACCGCTTCTTCATCAAGGAGGGGATGGAGGGGTACGATCTCAGCAGCCTTGTCTACGCCACCACAGCGGGGGAGGCGCTGAACCCGGAGGTTTACAACCGCTTTTTGGAGTACACCGGCCTGCGGCTGATGGAGGGCTTCGGCCAGACCGAAACGGTGCTCCAGCTGGCCAACCTGGTGGGCTCCACCCCCAAGCCGGGCTCCATGGGCAGGCCCAGCCCCCTGTACCACATCGAGGTAGTGGACAGCGACGGGGTTCCGGTCTCCACCGGCGACGTGGGGGAGATTGTCATCCGTGCCGACGGCCCCACCGTGGGGCTGCTGATGGAGTACTACCGGGACGCCGGCAAGACGGCGGAGGCCTGGCACGACGGCTACTACCACACCGGGGATACCGTTTGGCAGGACGAGGACGGCTGCTACTGGTATGTGGGCCGCACCGACGACGTCATCAAGGCATCCGGCTACCGCATCGGGCCCTTTGAGATTGAAAGCGTGCTGATGGAGCACCCGGCGGTGCTGGAGTGCGCCGTCACCGGCGCGCCGGACCCCATCCGGGGCACGGTGGTTAAGGCGACTGTGGTGCTGATGAAGGGGTACACCCCCAGCCCGGAGCTCACCAAGGAGCTCCAGGATTACGTCAAGCACCAGACCGCCCCCTACAAATACCCCCGCATTGTGGAGTATGTCTCCGAGCTGCCCAAGACCATCAGCGGCAAGATCCGGCGGGTGGCAATTCGCCAGGGGGAGGGGAAATAGCTGCGGGACAATCAGGCCTGTCAGGCCTTTTGATAACACCGCCCCGGAGGTTATGCAGACGCTTCCGGGGCGGTGGGTGCGAAAAGAGCAGGGTTTTGGGGTAGGTGGGCAAAAAAAGCTCCCGCCGCCTGTGGGAAACGAAGCAGCCTACCCCACAGGTTGTGCCCGCCGGGGCCACCCGGCCGCAGGTCCAGGGCCGCGCAGGCCCTGGTCGCTCCCGCAGGAGCGAAACTCCCCAGGACGACCATTACACAGGCAGGGCTTGTGCCAAAGCGCACGAGCCCTGCCGTTCTGTTGTAGGCCGTAAGGCCGCGGTTTTGAACAGCGGCTTTTGGGTGAGGATGGGGGCTATTGCGGTTATGTAGCCACCTGACGGGGAAGCGCAAACCGCGGCCGGGGTTAGGAGTAGCCGCTATCTCCCCAAAACAGCCTGCCGCGCGCCGCAGGCGCTGGAGGCAGGCGCATTTTGGGCCCACCGGCCTAAAAGGTGTCCCATACCCCAACCTTCCGCCCCCGTGCAGCTCCCTGTCCCTCCCGGTAGTTAAGGTGGTATACGGGGAAGACTACCGGATAGAAAGCGGTATCCAGTTAGCCGAGGTGGAGAGGGCAAGGTCTTTAGGCTGGTGGGCCCAAAATGCGCCCGCTTACAGCGCCTGCGGCGCGCAGCGGGCTGTTTTGGGGAGACAGGCCCTACCCCTAACCCCGGCCGCGGTTTGCGCTTCCTGGTCAGGTGAGCAGCAAACTGCCATTGGCCCCATCCTCACCAAAACGCCGCTGTTAAAAACCGCGGCCTGACGGCCTAATAGAACGGCAGGGCTCGTGCGCTTTGGCACAAGCCCCGCTATTGTTATAGTCGTCCTGGGGAGTTTCGCTCCTGCGGGAGCGACCAGGGCCTGCGCGGCCCTGGACCTGCGGCCGGGAAGCCCCGGCGGGCACAACCTGTGGGACTCCAGCGTCCTGCCCTGGGCCGCATAATCCCGCCCCCCTAACACCCCCGCAATAGCCAGGAACGCCTCGGTAAGCGGAACCGGCACCCCGTACCGCCGCCCCAAGGAAACCAGCATCGCCAATCCACAGGCCGCATCCTCCGATACGTACCGGTGGGTAAAGCCGGATGGCCCATCCAACCCCCGGAACAGGTCCAGCTCCGGATGACTCCCCCGGTCCAGCAGCGTCCGCATAAACCCCTCGGAGGGCGGACCATATACCCGCAGCCCTACCCGTGCCATCACCGCGTCCCGCTCCCCCTCCAGCACGCCAAAGCACCGTATCGCGCTCTCCCCCAAGCCGTCTAAGAAGAAAGCAAAAGCCTCCCCCTTCCGCTCAATCCCCCCGGCATTAAGCACCGCCCCCGCCACATGGCTGATGACGTTGGGAGAGTTGAGGGAAACCTCCAAAACGTTGGCCCCCGCCTCCAGAGGCAGCATCCCCCGGAAACCCTCAATCACCCGTTCCGTCTCCCCCGCCGGAAGCGCCGCAACCCGGAGGCTTTTCTTTAGGGGGGTGGCCGCCAGCACCTCCCCCGGAGCCGTCCTGCGGCAGGCCCACAAGCAGCCGCACAGCTCCGCCGTCACCACATCCCCCTTGCCCAGGGCGTCCAGCTCCTGCCTCAGCAGGAAGGAACCGAAGTTGCCGGGGTTCAGCAGGATCAGCTGCCCCGGCCGGGCCAGCGGGGCGATCCACTCCGCCATCTCCCGGTGGCGGGCGGCGGAGGCGCAAAGGATGACCCGCTCCACCCCCTCCAGGGCCCGGGCAAGGTCGTTGGTAAGCCGGGGCATGGCGCAGCCGGTTCTGCCGCTGCCCCCCCGCAGCAGGATCCCCCCCTGCCGTCGGATGACCTCAAAATCGCCGGCCTGCTCGGGGGTATCCCAAAGGGTGACATCCCAACCCTCCATGGTAAGGTAGGCCGCCGTGGCCATCCCGGAGGCCCCTGCGCCCAGCACCGTTACTTTTCTATCCATTGTTTACCACCTTCTAAATCGCCCGGGCCCAATTCCAGGCCCGGGCGGATCGTTTTAGCAGGATGCGTTTACTGTATCTTGCCCTTTTTGTAGAGATAGTAGGCCCAGGCAATGGTGACAGCGATGAGCACCAGCATAATGTACAGGCCGTTTTTGTTGTACCACGCCTGGCCAAAGAGGAAGGCGGAGGCACACCCCAGGAGGAAGGGCATGATGCCCACCTTCCAGTTTGCCATGATGCGCTGCATCAGCATTGCGCCCATCACGGCGGGGAGGACGTTGTTAAAGCCGGGGGCCAGCACCGGGCTGGTGAGGATGGGGTAGATGATGCTGACAAAAGCCACGCCGATGGCTACCTCCAGGGTGGTGATAAGGCTACAGGTGCCCACCGCCAGGGTGGCCACAATGTCCCCCTCCCTGGTGCCCATCTCTACCCCCATAATCTCCTGGCAGCTGACCACGCAGGGGATCTTGGTTTGGCTGACGTTGCCGGTGGTAAAGCCGATGTAGGTCCCGCCGGCGCCCAGCATGGGGGCAAAGGTAAAGGGCTCGATGATCTGGTTCATGCCAAAGGCGGCCCAAACGGCCAGCACGCCGGCCCCTACCCCCGCCCAGTTGATGCCCACGCCGTACCGCAGGCAGATGCCGATAACCGGCAGGTACATAGCCGCCAGGGCCAGGAACATGGAGATACGCCCCCAGCGGTGCACCCTGCGGTCGTAGGCGGAAAAGCCGCTCTTCTCCTCCGGAGAGATGGTCTTTTCGGTGTTCTCGCTCATGTCACATTCTCCTTTCTCGCCGCTGGCGTCAGGCCACAACACAGCAGACAAAAACGCCTGCGATGATGGCGATGGAAAGGGCGAAATCGCCCAGGACGGGGACCTTCTGCTTGACCCTCATGCAAAGGAACATGACCGCCGCGCCGGTAACTGCCGCAAGGAAGGGCAGGGTGTTGCCCACGTTGGTAAAGTAGGGCACGTTAAGCCGGGCCACCACAGCCGCAAAGGCGGCGGAGGTGCCGATGAGAAGGAAGCGGTTGGTGGTCTTTGCCTTTTTCAGCGCCTTGTCGTAGCCCTTTAGGGTGAGCATGGTGTTTACCGGGGCGATGCTCATGCCGATGTTCATCACCATCATGATCACCACAAAGCCCCCAAGGGTAAGGGCGGTGTACTCGCTGAAGCCGGCGGCCTCCAGGCCGATGCCCGCCGCCAGGGGCTCGTAGCCGCCGGCCCCGATGTTGGAGAGCCGCAGCCAGGGGAAGAACTTGCCGATGTTGGGGGACATGGCGATCATCAGCGATACCAGGGAAAGGGCGGGGATTACCGAGATGGTGGCCGAGGTGGTGATGCACTTTTTCAGCTTCTCCTTGTCCATCCCGATCTCCAGCCCCTGCTTCCAGGCCATTGCCATAAACCGCAGGGCCTGTAGGACAATAACGCATACCGGGACGAGGCAGAGGGCGAACATCAGTCCGCTGTTGGCTACGTCTAAATAATTCATGGTTTACCCTCCTCGATGGTGTTGGGACCGGGGCCGGCGGTTCCGGGGCCCCGGCCCTGCGTACGGCGTTGTACCGCGATTGGTTCCGGGTCCTTACTGCTTCTGGCGGTCGGTAAAGGTGGTCAGGGGGAAGATTCTCCGCTTCTCCATCATCTTCGCCTCCAGCTTCTTGTCGCTGGCAATCATGTCGTTGAGGGCGAAATCCCCCAGGAAGTCGATGGAGTCGTCGGCAGTCTTGTCCAGGACACCCTGGTTGTTGGCCAGCCGTACCCCCTTCAGCGCCATCTCGGCGGCGTCCAGGGCAATGGCGGTGCCGGAGGCCATCCGCAGGGCGCAGGCCAGCTTGGCGCCGTCGCAGACCACCCCAAAGACGTTGGGGATCAGGTTCTGGATGGCGATCTCCACCTGCTCCTCGGTGCCGCCCTGGAGCAGCACCGCCCCGGTGGCGACCCCCATGGAGGCGGCGACCTCGCAGGAGCACATGGTGGGCGCCTTGCCGATGCGGTGGATCACGGCGGTGGCCACCAGGAAGCTGAGGGCCAGGGCCCGCTGCATGGGCTCGTTGCCGGTGCCCAGGTCCTTGGCCAGGCTCACCAGGGGCATGGAGGAGGCGATGCCCACGTTGCCCTTGCCGGCGACGCTCATAATGGGCAGGCTGACGCCGGACATCCGGCCCTCGCAGGCAGCGGCGGCAACCGCCTTGGCCCGGCTGACGGGGCTGGGGTGCTGGGTGGCCAGCAGCCCCCGGCCAATGCCGATGCTCACATCCGGGTGGGAGAGGACATGGTCGGACATGGCGGTGTTCATCTCGGCGGCCTCCAGCAAAAAGTCGAATTTTTCGATGGGGGTGGTGGTGGCAAAGTCGTAGAAGTCCTTGATCTTGTACTTCATCAGCGGCGTCTGGCCGGCCTTGTTCAGGGCGTCGGGCTCCTTGTCCAGCAGCACCTCGTCGTTGCGGGCCTTGTAGATCAGGCCGTCCTGGGCCCCTTGGATGATGGCGACGCCCACGCCGCGGTCGGTCTCGATGGTGATCTTGCGGGGATGGGTGAGGGTGGTGTAGTCGGTATTCTCCACCATCTCCACCAGCTCGGCCACCTTGCGGGCCTTCAGCTCCCCTTCCGGGGTAACGGAGTGGAGCACCTCCAGGCCGGCCTTGGGGTCGCCGCAGACCGCCCCCAGGGCGGCGGCCATCTCCAGGCCCAGCATCTCGGTTCCGGGGAAGGCCACATCGTCGCTCTTGGGGCCGAAGCCGTCGGCGATGATCCGCTTGATCTCGCCGCCGATGGCGTCGTAGGCCTGTGCGGCCACAAAGCAGATGCCGATGGGCCCGGTGCAGCCCAAAGCGGGTTTGGTTTCCCGGCGCAGAATGTCCAGCAGCTCCTGATACCGTTCCATAAGTATCCTCCTTCAAACATCTCCGGTTTGCCTGCCGTCCCTGTATCGTCATGGACAGACACAGCATCGTCCAAAGACAGCATCTTCTGGCAGATTTTTCCAAATGTCCTTTACCGCCACTGCTTTGTCTTATGCTATTAGTATATTGTCTGACTACATCGTTGTCAATCTGATTTTTGCAGATTCTCTGTTTTTACAGAATAACACGACGATTTATTGGTTATTTTGACGGCATTCTTTGCAATTTACTCCCAGGATTCGGTTTTTTGGGTAAATTGGGAGGGGATTTGGCACTTTGACAAAGGCTGCTGCCGATGATACAATGGTGTCATCACATCGCCCAAGGGGGGTTGTCTGAATGGCTGCGAAAGAGGTTGAGATCCTCCAGCCCGCCTTTTACCAGCGCTTTGCCTGCATCGGCCCGGCCTGCGATGATAACTGCTGCCACAGCTGGCCCATCCAGGTGGACAAAGCCCACTACCTTTATTACCGCGGGGTGCGGGAGCCGGCCTTTCGGGAGCTCTGCGCCGCCTCCCTTCGCCGCAAAAAGAAGGACGCCACCCCGGAGCAGTACGCCTATATCGCCCACCCGGCGGACGGGCGCTGCCCCTTCCAGGACGGCGACGGCGGCTGCCGGATGATCCGCCTGCTGGGGCCGGATTCCCTCTGTGACACCTGCGCCATCTACCCCCGCCGCAAGGCTCAGTACCTCCCCGGGCTGTGGGAGCTCTCCCTCTCCCTTTCCTGCCAGGAGGCGGCGCGGCTGGCCCTCTTTTCCGGGGGGCCGGTGGTCTTCCGGCGGCTCCGGCGGGAGCCTTGCCCCAATGATCCCCTGGACCGCCTCCCGCCCCTTACCACCGGGGGCCGGGCCTTCCTTCCGCCCCCCGCCTACGGCCAGCCCCTGCGGCAGGCCTGTCTGGCGCTGATGGGCCGGGGGGCCTACCCCCTGCCGGAGCGGATCCTGGCCATCGCCCTGCTGCTGCGCCGGGCCCAACGGCTGCTGACAGAGGGCCGGCCGGCGGCGATCCCGGCCATGGCCGGCCAATTTTTGGCGGCGGTGGACGCAGGGGAATTTGCGGGCTTTTTCCGGCGGCTGGACTACCACCGGCTTCTCCACCTAAAGGCGCTGCACCTGCCGGTGCTTCACCTCCTTTCCGGGGCCAGGGCGCCGGTGTTCCGGCGGCTGCTGGACACCCTGCTGGCGCGCTGTGTCCAAGACCCGGCCACCGGGGAATACCGGGCGGAGGAGGCAGCACTGGAGCTTTTGCTGGAGGAGGCGGCGCAGAAGGGGGACCCGGTGCTGGCCCGGCACCCCCAGGCGGTGGAAAACTACTTTGTCTGCTACCTCTTCTCCGGCCTTTTCCCCATGCTTTACCACAGCCGGGGGCTTACCCTGGAGGAGAACGGCGTCCTGCTGGCGGAGCAGTACGCCCTGCTGCGGATGCTGCTGGCCATTCTGCCGGCAGAGGAGGGGGAGACGGAGGAGCAACGCCTGATCCGGTCGGTGGTGGCCTTGGCCCGGATTACCCAGCACAGCGACCTGGGCGGGGCGCTGCGTGTCTTAAGGGGCGGGGCCGGGATGGACGAGATGACCCAGGTTGCCTATCTGCTGCGGTAGGGGCAGTTCAATGCCCGCGGGAAGCCAAGGGGCGGGCGTGGGGTTAGGTGCTCTGTCAGAACGGTAGCTCCCCCGGACAGAAAAAGCCCCCCACTAAGGTGAGGGGAGCAAAGGGCCCTGGCGAGACAGGGCGGGACGGGCCGGCACGGTATCCTCCTTGCCGGCTGTGGCCCTTTAAGGCGTGTCCCTAAAGTCGCCGCATCCGTCTTTTTCTACAGGGGAAGGGGGCTTGGCTACGTCGAAAATGCTCGGAATCCACCAAGGATTCCTTGCGCTTTTCTCCTTGCAATCCCCCTCCCCC